>NZ_CP071869.1:612500-918750 GCF_017569185.1 Polaribacter cellanae
GTATAAACTCCTCCTCCTTCCGTAGAATATGACGAAGAATATGCCAAATTGTATGAAACAATACAATTTTTTATGGTAATATTTCCATCATCCGTATAAATACCAGCGCCTTTAGCTTTTATTTTACCCGAACAAATATTACGTTGTACAATAACATCATCTAGGTTTAAATCTGTTATTGTATAAATTCCAGCTCCTTTTGATCCATTATAGTCATCAGTGTAAACTTTTCCTTGTTGCACAGTTAATCCTTGCAATTTAGTTACTGCATTAATATGTAATACTCTATGAGCATCATCACCATCTAAAATAGTGGGGTTGTTGGCAATATCTTGTGTGCCACCGCCAGAGGGATAGCCCCCTGTTAGGGTTAGGGGTTTGTTAATCCTTATTTCTGCGCCTTCTTTATAGGTGCCTTCGGCAATAAAAACTTGGCCATCTGCAGCTACTCTATTTATAGCGTCTTGTATGTTGGTAAATGCATTTGCCCAACTGTTTCCGCAATTTGTTCCTGTAGCTGAAGCATCTACATACACCATTGCCAAGTCATTAAAGGTAATGGTTTGGGTGTTGCTAACCATAGTACCCACAACACTTTTGCCTGCAACCCAGTTTGCAGCATCCATATTTTTAAGTGTGCCATGGTTTGTACTACCACTAACACTATTAGTAAGCGTAGTACCCGAACCTTCATTAAAATTAAAGTAACTGATTAAATGGGGTTCTGTTCCGCTATAAGCTTGGGTTTGTGTTTGTATGACTTCTGTTTCGGAGAGTCTTTTATCCCAAACCGTTAGCTGGTCTATTTGGCCGTTTACATATTCTTGATGCGGCTCGTACTGCCTTGCAATTCGAAATGGCACTTGTGCTGGATTGCTATAAGGCATACCTGTTTGTGATGCTACAAATGCACCATCTAGGTACAAGTACACATCAAAATTTGAGGTACCAGCTTGCTTTGTTTTTACCAATGCCAAATGGTGCCAATTGGTATCGGCTGGAAATGTAACTCCTGTGTGTTGCCAATCGTTTCCAGCACGTATTTCTCCACTACCTGAAATCCCTAAAAATGTAGCAGCAGCTCCTGTACCTTGCGCAAAAAAATGTTCGTTATCGGTAAAACTGCTTGTGTTTCTTTTTACCCAAAAGGTAACACTAAAATCGCCAGAGGCTGGAATTATGGGGTCCGTAGTTTCTACATAATCATCTACGCCATCAAAATGTAAGGCATTGTCGGTATTGCTTTCTGCATAAACGTGGTAGGTGGTTGCTGTAGTTATAACGCCTGTAGAAAACTGAAGTGCACCACCTGTACCTGCTATGGGTCCATCTACAATGGTGTTATCTGCATTATTTCTTAAAAAATAGTTGAAATTGGTTTCTGAACTTTGTAAGGTTAGCGTATTGTCTTGCGGACAGGTTAAAGTGGTTGCCCCTGTTAACGTTTGCATAACAGGTGTGTTTTGTGATTTTACACTTATGCAAAACAAAAATAAAATTGATAAACATATATATTTTTTCATAAAACATCCTTTAGTTGTGAACTAAAAATAATAATAATTACAAAATTACAGAACGTTTACTAAAATAAAGAAAAATAAAGGGTAGTTGATGGGTAGTTTTTATAGGTAAAACTACGTGTTTTATAAAGAAATGGCTATATTTTGTGCTTCTCGCCTACTTTTTATGTTTAGCTTGTCGTAAATATTTTTTACATGGTATTTAACTGTATTTACAGAGATAAAAAGCGCTTCAGCAATTTCTTTATTGGTTTTATTATCAACCAAAAGTTGTAAAACCTCTTCTTCTCTATAACTTAAATTGGCATTTTTTATAATATCTTCTGTATGAGTGTTTTTTTTGCAATTCTTTAGAGAGTTCTCTAATTTCATTTCTCATTAACCTGTTTTCTTCTTGTAAAATTTTCATCCTGTAAATTACTGCGAATGATAAGATAATCATTTCTATAAAACCGCCTAATTTTAATTGTGAAGCAGCTATTTTAGGCAATCCAAATAGTTTTGTAATGTAAAAAAAGATTCCTAAAATTAAAATAAAAAAATATGCTAACACAAATATTTTGGTAAATATTTTTTTTTTAATAAGACTTAATCCAATAGCCCACAAGTAAATAAATGTAATAAACACCAAAGTTTCCATAATGGTATACAAAAGAAAATTTTTAGTAATTATATATAAAATACCAAATACAAATACTCCTAAAATAAAAAAACTACTCACCCACTTAATTTTTGGATAATGGATTTGAATTTGCAGATAACTGTACGCAAATAATACTGAAAACAGAGTTACTAAAGAATGATCTACAACTTGTAAAATATGAATTAAATCATTTGACAAGCTGTAAAAATGTAAAATGCCATCGCTAATTAATAATCCAAAACTAATGGTACATAAAAATAATGCATAATGTAAAAACGTAGTTTCTTTAAAATTGATAAAATAAAACAGGTTTATTAACACCACTATAAAGGCTAAACCATAGTAAAACCCTATGAATAAAAAATTTCGTTTTTCTTTATTTTGAAAAATCGCCCACAAGACCAGATTTAGTATTAAAAGATATCATAAAGATTACACACTCAGAGTCAGGGCAAACGCTTTTAAACTTTAAGTACTAATTCTCTATAGTCCTTATTCATTAAGGCTTTTTTCATTTTTCTAGCCTTGCTAGATTTTATGCTTTTTTCATTTGTAAGCATCCCTAATGCTATTTTTTTCATCATATTCATATTTTCAGCTGCATTTCCAATATAATTGTGTTGTCCATCTTCTTTCATAATTACATCTAAAGACCAATGCAAATTATTTTCTATCGTCCAATGACTGCGTATGGAATTGTTTATTAATTGAGCATTTTGATCTAAAGAGCTAATATAAAATCTTGTTTCACAACTATATAGCCCCGTTCTCTTTATTGTTCTTTCGGGTGCTATTTTTATGATACACTGCAGTCCTTTCCAATTCTCTTTGGTATCTAAAAAATCAAGTTTCTTGATAACTTCACAAGTCCTTTTTTCTATTCTACCGTGACCTAAATCTTCTTCTACATTTGATGTTTCGGGCTTTTGAATACGAAAAACCTTCTCTACCTGCTCCTTCAACTCTGCTTGATTTTCTTTTACCATTAAAATATAATCTGCCTCTTGTTCCTTTATTTTTTTTGCAATTTCTTTCTGACACCCCATTGCATCAATGGTAACAATGCAACCTTTTATAGCGATTAAATCTAATAATTCTGGTATTGCTGTAATCTCATTAGTTTTGTCTCCAACTTTTACTTGACCTAAACTCAATCCATTTTTTGAACAAAATGCGGAGACAATATGTAGTTTAGAATCTCCAAAATTAGATGCCATTCCTCTTATTGTTTTACCATCTATAGCAACTACATTATTATCTGATTTTATTGCTATTGAATTAACCCATTTCATAAAACAAGTATTAAACTCTTTGGTATTGAGCCTATTAAACAGCCTATTGAGTACATCGTGCGAAGGAATTCCATTTTGATAGGGATAAAATTTTTGTAACCAAGTTAAATTATTTTCACCAAAATAAGTGATGTCTTCCCATTCTTCAAACCAACCAGAAATAATAGATGAAATAGTGAGAAATAAAATTTCATCTAAAGGGTATTTAAAATTACCTTTCGTAGTTCTTCTAGGTTCTTCCAAAGTTTTAAAATGCTCTGTGAATAATGATTGTGAGGATGTTTCTGAGCCGCTTATCGTCATTTTTTTTAATGGAAAACCGTAAACCATATGCTATGCTAATGTACTAACTTTAATGCTAATTACAAAATATTTAAAAGCGTTTGCCCTGACTCAGAGTTGTTGCCCAATTACAAATTAACCTTTTTTGATAACTTACAGTAATACTATTTAATTTTTACAATTTTATTTACCACAGGAAACCAAGTATATTTATGATAACAATGTTCACATTTATAAGATTTGGAACCAGAAATTATTTTATAAATAAACTTTCTTGGTATTCTTATTCTTTTTTTTGACCCACAAAAAGGACATTCTTTCATTTTTTGATAATTTTAAAAAATAAAAAACTCTAGCTTTTATACTCGAATTTTTCTTGGGGAAAAAATTTTATATTTATTGTTTATATTATAAAACTTTATTCTTTCTTTTTCTAAACTCAATTTTTAAACAAGTATCGTTAATTAATTTAATTTAGAAATAAAATATATTTTTTTACCTAAAACATAAACTAACAACATTACAAATGTATTTAATACAATTGGTAAACAACAAATAAAAACGGGTAGTAAATGGGTAGTTTTTATAGGTAAAACTACGTGTTTTTTTTATTCTAAGTAAATTTTTTTAGTTTTTATACCCTTGTTCGTTTTTACTTTTACTAAATAAATACCTTCTGATAAACTTTTTGGTAATAGGAAAGAGAGACCTCTTGAATGGGATTGTAATGACAATTGAGCTTCGTTGTTATTTCGAGCGGAGTCGAGAAATCTCACAAGTACTTGTTTTCCTAAAACGTTATACATTTTCAATGTTGATTTTCCTTCTGGTAAATTAGCAACCTGTAACGTTCTTTTATCTGACAACCAAACCTTTACCTGTTCTAGCGCAGTTGAAAAATCATCAGTACTTAAAACTTGACTTGTTGTATGCAAGTAAAAACGTCCTACTTCATTTTTGGTTTTAAAAAGTGTAACTTTATATACAGCATTTGTATCACTTAAATTCGTAAAGGTGTTTTCTTGTTTGTCTTCTAAATAAATGTTGATGCCTTTTGGGATATTTACTGCATCTAAAGAAAATATTATTGTTTTATTAGCATCTGCATGTATGCCAATTGGAATTACCATGTTTTCGTACGCTGAATTTGGTAAACATTGCAAAGCAAACGATTTGTTAGCTCCATTTTCTAATAATTGCGAAAATACATTAAAACTACTTTCTTCAGCAGAAAAAATACCTGCATCGTACCCAACATCTAAACCTTTGGTTGCGTTTTTTAAATATTTAATTTGGGTAGATTTTGTTTGAGATTCATCGGAAATTTTTAGTTCAATTTCAAAAATATTGTTTGTTTTTGCTCTTTTAGAAAAAGTATTTCCTAAATTATGAGTCAACATATTTTTAGTTATTGTAAAAGTACCCCCACCCACTTTTGTATCCACAAAGAAACCTTGTGCAGGTGCAATGTATTGTATATCTGTGTTAGACTCGTTGTAAGGTTTGTAGCTGGTTGTAGTTGCATCCCAAAGATAAACAGCTACTTTATCTACATTTAAAACTGATTTATTTACAGTTAACAAATTGTTAGTTGCATCTACTAAATTATTCAATTTTATAAAACTTGGGTATGGGTTTCCTATAGCATTCCAATTATTTTTAGAACCATCTACCAAATTAATTGTTTTTGCATTATTTTCTAAAGTGCCTGTAAAAGAAAATGTTCCGGCAGTAGAACGTTTCATAGAATAGCCTTTTCCATTGGTGAAATTTCCTGCAGATGCAATATCTGCAACTAAAACATATGCCCAATTATTGGTGGGAACATTATTATTATAAGGCGCAATTGCATATTTTGTACCATCTCCGTTTTTAATTATTTGGTTTGTAGCTGCATTCGTTACTGCAAAATCATTCATATTTTGCCCAATTACTGGAGAAGCAACTAGATGCCATTCGTTAGCAACATATCTGTTATAAGTAATATTTCCTGTTGATGTTCCTTTTACTAGTAAACTTCCACTGGAAGTGGCATTTGAGTTTATGGTAATAGTTCCGTTATTGGTAAGGTCGTTGGCTACCATTAAACTTTTGCCAGCATTAATGTTTAAGTTTGCATTGGTAGCCAATGTAAGTGTTTTGGTTTGTCCATTCGTAATTAAAATAGGTTGATTTCCTGTTTTGTATATATAAGTTTCAGTAGTATTATTAGGGATGCCTCCATTCCAATTGTTAGTATTATCCCAAGAAGAGTCTATATGACCTGTCCAACCTGTAAAAGGGTTTTGATACTCATACGATCCAATATCTACATTTGTGTTTTTTATACGTGTATTACCATCTAAATCTTCTATAGTAGTATTATAAGTATTGTTTCCTGCATTTATTAATGGGCTACCTGTTTGCAATCTAAAATCTCCATTAGCTTCATCTACAAATAATGGGTTGAAACCTGCAATTGTGGCATTTATATTATTAATGTTGTTTACATCGTTTGGATATTGGGCTTTAATTAAGCTATTATTAGCAACTAAAGTACCTGTTTCTGAATAAAATTCACTTGGTGAATAACTTGAACCACTATTTGAACTGGCTTCATTTCCCCATAAAACACTATTATTTAACTGTATTGTATTGTTACCATAAACTCCACCAAAAAGAGTTGCAGATGTACTTTTGGCTTTATTAAAAGCCACTATACTATTGGTAAGCGAAATATGACCATTAAATGTATAAATTCCAAAACCTATACAAAGAACATTATTTCCTGTGGCTGTTAATACATTATTCTGTACAACACTATTCGTAATATTAATTGCACTGTCTCCAAAAATACCAGCACCATAAACTTTACTAAAATTCCCTGTTGTAGAAACTTGGTTTTCTTGTATTATAGAATTAATAACGTTAAGGTTTCCTGATGCATAAACTCCACCACCATAAGCTGTTAAAAAATTTCTGGTGTCTAAAATAATATTATCTTTTACAAGACAATTATTTAATGTAATGTTATTTCCTAGTACTCCACCTCCATTTCCTGCATTCACATAACCATTTTGTATAACAAGTCCATTTAAAATAATAGCATTACTATTTGTAGCGTTGATAACTCTATACGTTGCATTACCATCTAAAATGGTTTTATTAGTATCTATATTTTGTGTACCTCCACCAACTGGAAAACCTCCAATTAAAGAAATGGAATTACCAATACTAATTTCTGAACCTTCTTTATATGTGCCTTTTGCAATGTATATTTTACCTGTATTGCAAGTAGCATTTACTGCAGTTTGTATACTTGTAAAAGCATTGCTCCAACTACTTCCATCATTTGTACCAGTGGCAGTTTTGTCTACGTATGTAATTACTTCATTTTTAGTAATTGTAACTACATTACTAACTGCTCGTAAAAGTCCGCCAACATTTCCTGTTGTCCAACTTGCTCCATTAATTGTTCCATTATAAGCGTTTGTGGTAACATCTGTTAATTGAGTTCCTGTATTTTCAAAAAATGGATAATAAGCAACCAATCCTGTTTCATCTCCAAGAAACAAATTATTTTTTCCCTTATGTAAAAAATCGCTTATTTCTGATGTAGTTGATGGGGCTCTATTGTAAATACGTAATGTTGCAATATCTCCTTTAAAATATTCTACTAACCCAGATGTTCTATGTCTATATGCTCCAATTGTAGCATTAGTAGCTTTTGTTGCAGATGGGTTTACAATAGTTCCATTTGCAATAGTACTTGCAACTTCTGCTCCATTTACATATAACTTTAAACTATTTGTAGCATTATTATAAAATGCCATAATGTGTGTCCATTTGTCTATAATATTTGCTGGTACAAGTTGATTGGTAACTTCTATAAAACCATTATTTGTTGTTTCTATTCCAAAACGTAACTTAACATTACTATTGCTTGCATCAGAATTATCAAAAATTAGCATAATTCTTCCTTGAACACTACCATCTGCATCGTTTTCTTTTCGATAGATATCTGACCAATTCTGATTTAAAATTTGATTGCTGGGTTTTACCCACGTGTCTATTGTAATTCCGTCTGAAAAAGTGAACGAATTATCATTTGGAATTTCTACGTAATCGTCAGTTCCATCAAAATTCAATGCATAACTTTTCGGAATTCCTGCAAATACTTGGTAATTCATAGATTTAGAAACAACACCAGTTTGAAAATTAAGGGCACTATTTGTGCCTTCTTGGGTGTTTCCAATAAATTTTTTAGTAGTATTATTTCTTAAAATATATTTGTAATCTGTTTCCGAATTTTGCAATGTTACTGTATTGTCTTGTGGACAATTTATTGCTGAAGCTCCAGATAAAGTTTGTGTTTGTACTGTTCCGTTTTTTGTAGTTACTGTAAATGTACTTTGTTGGCTATTACTACTGGCATCTGTTGCAGTAACCGTAATTACAGTATCTGTTAATGTGTTTATAACAGTTCCTGCAACTGGGCTTTGGGTTAATACAGGCGAAACATCACAATTATCTGCAACTGTAAAAAGGTGGGTATAATCTGGAACCACAAAATTGTTAGAAGCATTAAAATAACCTACTTGATTTGGTATAGTTGATAAAGTTGGCGCTTTATTATCTGTACCTGTACAACCTGTAACTTCTAATGTGATGTCTTTTGCGTTATATGCAACATTCCACGTATTTGTTGTGGGTAAATTTAAAGTACCAAACTTACCTGTGCTTCCATTGTGTGTAATTATTTTAAATTTTTCACCAACATTAGGTTTGTAATTTAATGATACATATAATTGATTATTGTTTAAATTTATAGTGTTACCAACTACTAATTTATCAAAATTATCTGCACTAATTATATGGAAATAGCTTTTGGTATTATTTTGAAAAGACAAATTTTTATTGAAAGTAGCTGTACCAATTGCATCTACACCCATTTCTAATTTCATATTCCTTTTTATGGTAAAATCATTTAAAAAAACACCCGCATTTTTAATGGTACCAGTTCCCGTAAAAGAAGAAAGATTGTTTGGTATGTTAACGCCACTATAGATATTCCAAGTACCATCTAAAAGTAATTCTCCAGTAAATTGTTTAATTGTAGCAGAAGGGTAAAAATTTAATGTACTACTAGATCTTATACTCAATCTTCCTGTTGAGTTATTAAAAAGCTCACCTAAAACATTTAAAGATCGATTGCAATCTATTATTCCATTATTTATTAGGTGTCCTCCATTATTTAACCTAGTTTTATTAAAATTACGTATTTGACCATATTGACTAATTGTAAGTTGCCCATCTATTTGAATATTGTCAGTATTTAAATCAGCTCCTCTAACAACATTAGGAGCACAGGTATTTACACTGCAATTAACTCCTGTTATTAAAACATTATCATCTATATCAATAAAACGTGTCTTTTTAATACTCCTAGGCTTTTTATTTCCAACCCAGTTGAACAAGTCAGAATAAAGATAAACAAATAGAGGAGAAGTAGAACTAGGAGAACTAACGGACGAATGCTCTTTAAAAGTATGTGTGTATTGTGCGCACAATACATTACTAAAAAAAAGAAGTATAAAAAGAAGAAGTATTTTTTTCACTCTTGTTAATTTTTATAAAAATAGATACTTCAAAAATAATACAAAAGCACGAGAAAATATTTTACAAATGGGTAGTAAATGGGTAGTTTTTATAGGTAAAACTACGTGTTTTATAAAGAAATGGCTATATTTTGTGCTTCTCGCCTACTTTTTATGTTTAGCTTGTCGTAAATATTTTTTACATGGTATTTTACAGTATTTACAGAAATATTAAGTTGTTCTGCAATTTCTTTATTTGTTTTTCCTTCGGATATTAAGTGTAAAATTTTTTGCTCTCTTGCACTTAAATTAGCCTCCATTAAAATGGATACTGGACTTTCTGAAGTCTTTTTTAATTCTTCTGATAAACTTTTAATTTCTTTGGAATACAAAACAATTTCTTCTCGCATTTTGGTATTTTCTACCTGCAAAGTTTTCATCCTGTAAATTACCGCAAAAGACAATAAAACCATCTCGAAAAAACCACCAAATTTTAATTGATTGATTGTTATTAAAACAGGAATTCCTAATAATTTAGTTACATAAAAACTAATTCCTAACACCAAAATAAAGAAATATGCTACTACAAATACTTTGGTAAATAAGTTTTTTTTAAACAGTATTAGTGCAACTGTCCAATAATAAATTAGTGTTGTAAACACAAACAATTCCATAATAACGTAGTAAACATGGTTATCTGTTATTAAGAAAGTGCATCCGAAAAGTAGCACAAAGCCGCATAAAACCAACACGAAATGTTTAGATTTTGGGTAATAATTATCTAATTGTAAATAGCTACTTGCAAATAACATAGAGAAAACAACTACCAAAAAGTGATTAAAAACCTCAATACTATTTATTATTTTTTGAGAAACTTCATACAATAGAAATATGCCATCACTAATCAAAAAACCCAAACTAATCATCATTAAAAATAGTGCATAGTATAAAAAGGTAACTTCTTTAAAATTAATGTAGTAAAAAAGGTTGATAAGTATAATTACAAATGCAAATCCGTAATAAAAACCTATAAATAGAAAACTTCCTTTTTCCTTTTTTAAAAATACGGATGTTTTTTGAACTTCAATAGGAATAAGCGCTTCTCTTGTCGCGGTTACTTTTATATAAATTGTTGCATTGCTTTCTGTTTGAAACGTTAGAAATCGCTCCTTTTCTATAGGATTTACGGTTTTATTTCCTTGATATAATTTTGCTTTGTAAATTCTATAATTAGGGATTTGAATTGTGTTTTTTTTTGATGATAGATTAGAAATTCGAAACCAATACACACCATTATTTAATCCGTTATTAATTGGTTTTTCATATTTTTTGAAATCGGCATTTTTAATGCTTTCTAAGGTAAATGCTTCTTTCGAATCTTGAATGTATGAAATAGTTGTTTGCGAAAAGCCAGTTCCAAACCAAAGAAATGCAATAAAAAAGAGTAATTGTTTTTTCATTAATAACGATATCGAAAAAATGATAGTTAAAGGTACTGATAAAATATTAAGTAGCTTTTTCAAGTTTTTCCAAAGCATCCGCTCTTAGATATAAAAACAACGGAAGCGTAAATGCAATGGCAATTAAAAAAGTAAGCGGAATTAAAAGCCACCAAAACCTAATTTTAAGTTTGATAGATTCTGGAATCATAAACACAAAAAAAGTTAGCACAACAACAGTTAAATCTGCACCAAAAGATTTACCCGCAAAATTGACTTGTGCATCTTGCATAAAATTGAAGAAAGTAGGGCTTTCCGCAGTTTTAAACCATTGGATATTATAATACCAAGTATAACAAATTCCTAAAGCAGATAATGCTAAATAAAGGTGTTTGAGTTTCATTTATTTTGATTTAACAAAGACTTTGATTCTTCTAAAATTTCTTCTTTTGTTAGATTTGTGAATCCGCTTTTTTCTGCTTTTTCTATTTTAGAGATTATTAATTCATTCATAAATTATACCTATAAAATTTTAAAAAAATTAAAACTCAACTTTATTTTATGTTTTTCACATATTACCCACACAGTTTGTCATTCCGTAAAATCTCTGAATATTTTTGCTACACTCTTATGTGAGACGATTCTAGCGTGACAAACTGCGAAAACAGAAAATCAACTTCTAAAACAACTTCTGTTGTGTATCATCATCCGTATTTTCTTTTTTCTTCTGAATGGCTTTCTTTAAAAGTGCTTGTTTTTTATCCTCTTTATCAGCATCTTCTAAAACAGGTTTTTCTACAACAGGTACATCAATTGGTAATTTATCTTCAACTACTTCTTCATCAACCACTTCTATTTCTTCTGTAGTTTCCTCCACTTCTTCTTCAAAAGATAAAGATTCTAATAAATTTACATTTTTAATTTTTTCTGTTGTTAGCTGGTTGCCTTGTGCTTTAATCCCCTTAACTGCAATAAACTCTTCAAAATTAACTTCTTCATTATCTAAACTTCTTTTAGAAAACTGCACTTCTGCAACAGGTCTATAATCTGTGGCAACAATTTCTAACTGACTTTTTGGATGGTCGGAAATAAATTCTTCTTCCTTTTCTGGAGTTTCAATTAAGAAACGTTTTACATAATAACGCTCTTTTTCACCATCATAATAAATCGCAGAAATCGGTTTGTTAGGTTTCCATTTTTCCAAGACAATCATATCATCCTCAAAATGCATTGTCAAATCTGGTTTAACGGCTTTTGCTTTTCCACTTTGGGTAATGATTAACAACTTGTCTTCTGCTTTAAATTCTCCTAATAGCTCTCCTCTATCATCTACATTTAAACGTTGTACAGCATCATCAAACCAAATTTTACGTGGTTTTAAAGTAGAAACGCCTTCCGATTTAAAATCGACACTTTTTATAGCATATTTTGTAATTCTATTACCACGAACGGCTCTTCCTTTTACTGCTAAATCTGCAAAATCAATATCCCATTTCAGCTTTTTAACGCTTCCTACAGAACGCAGATTAATAGTTACTACTTCTGCTTCTCCATTTGGATTGGCAGAAAAATAATGTACCAAAGATTTTTTATTTCCATTGGTTAAATCGTATTCTTTATCTCGAGTTACAGAAGTTACATTAAAACGTTTCATGTAAGAAGGACCTTTTAAACCATCTCTATACATATAATTGTACACTGTTCGTTTGTCTTTTTTCTTAAAAACGGCAACGTGAATAATGTCTTTTCCCACAAAGGTTTTCGCATCTACTTTTGTCACCATCATACCACCATCTTTTCTAAAGATAATAATATCATCTATATCGGAACAATCGCAAACAAACTCGTCTCTTTTTAATGAAGTTCCAATAAAACCTTCTGCCCTATTTACATAGAGTTTTGCATTGTTCATTGCCACTTTAGAGGCTACAATGTCATCAAAAATTCGAATCTCTGTTTTGCGCTCTTTTCCTTTTCCATAGGTTTCTTTTAAACGCTTAAAATAGTCGATTGCAAATTCTATCAAATTGGCCAAATGACCTTTTACAGTAGCTATTTTATCTTCTAAACTTTCAATAAACTGCTTGGCTTTGTCAATATCAAACTTCGAAATTTTCTTAATTCGTATTTCCGTTAAACGTGTAATATCATCAACAGTTATGGCACGTTTTAAATGTTTTATATGAGGTTTTAAACCTTTGTCAATCGCTTCAATAACGCCTTCCCAAGTTTCTTCCTCTTCAATATCTCGATAAATTCTATTTTCAATAAAAATTCTTTCCAAAGAAGAAAAATGCCACTGTTCTTCCAACTCATTTAACTGAATTTCTAATTCTTTTTTCAGCAATTCAACCGTTAAATCTGTGGAATGTTTTAACAATTCCGAAACTCCTAAAAAAACAGGTTTATTATTTTCAATCGTACAACATAAAGGCGAAATGGAAGTTTCACAATTGGTAAAAGCGTACAAAGCATCAATACTTTTATCTGGTGAAACATTTGGCGGTAAATGCACTAAAATTTCTACTTCTGCTGCAGTATTGTCTTCAATTTTTTTAATTTTTATTTTCCCTTTTTCATTGGCTTTAATAATACTATCAATTAAAGATGAAGTTGTGGTGCCAAAAGGAATCTCGCTAATTATAAGCGTTTTCTTATCTAATTGCGCAATTTTTGCACGAACTCTTACTTTTCCTCCACGTTTTCCGTCTTTATAATTGGTAAAATCTGCAATTCCACCCGTTAAAAAATCGGGAACAATTTTAAAACTTCTTCCTTTTAAATATTTTATAGAAGCATCAATCAATTCAATAAAATTATGAGGCAATATTTTGGTTGATAACCCAACTGCAATTCCTTCTGCTCCTTGTGCCAACAAAAGCGGAAATTTTACAGGCAAATCTATCGGTTCTTTTCGTCTTCCATCGTAAGACATTTTCCAATCTGTCGTTTTCGGATTAAAAACAACATCCAACGCAAATTTAGACAAACGTGCCTCAATATATCTAGAGGCTGCAGCTCTGTCTCCTGTGAGAATATTTCCCCAGTTTCCTTGCATGTCAATCAGCAATTCTTTCTGACCAATTTGCACCATTGCATCCGCAATAGAAGCATCTCCATGAGGATGATATTGCATGGTATGCCCAACAATATTCGCTACTTTATTGTAACGTCCATCGTCTAAATCTTTCATAGAATGCATAATTCTACGTTGCACAGGCTTTAAACCGTCTTCCAAAGAAGGCACTGCTCTTTCTAAAATTACATACGAAGCATAATCTAAAAACCACTCTTTGTACATTCCTGTAACCTTGGTAATGGTTTCTTCTTGAGACGATTCTAACTCCTCATTTTGGTTCATTAATTCTTCTTCGTGTTCGTTTTCATTTATTTCTTCACTCATAATCTAAACTTCATCTTCTACGTAATCCAACTCTACTTTTAGGTTGTTTATGATAAATTTTTGTCTGTCTGGTGTGTTTTTTCCCATATAAAACTGCAACATTTGCTCAATAGACATTTCTTTGTCTAACATTACTGGATCTAAACGAATGTCATTTCCAATAAAATGGACAAATTCATTTGGCGAAATTTCACCCAAACCTTTAAATCGTGTTATTTCTGGTTTTCCTCTTAATTTCTCTATTGCTTCTCGTTTTTCCTCATCCGAATAACAATAAAAAGTTTCTTTTTTATTTCTAACTCTAAACAACGGAGTTTCTAAAATATATAAATGTCCTTCTTTTATCAATTCAGGAAAAAACTGCAAGAAAAATGTAATTAATAATAGACGAATGTGCATTCCATCAACATCGGCATCTGTTGCAATTACAATATTGTTATAACGTAAATCTTCCAAACCATCTTCGATATTTAACGCAGCTTGTAAAAGATTAAATTCCTCGTTTTCATACACAATTTTCTTACTTAATCCGTAAGAATTTAAAGGTTTTCCTTTCAAACTAAAAACAGCTTGTGTATTTACATTTCGAGATTTTGTAATCGAGCCAGAAGCAGAGTCTCCCTCTGTAATAAACAAAGTAGTTTCTAAATAATTTTCTTTTTTAATATCACCTAAATGAATTCTACAATCACGTAGTTTTTTGTTATGCAGACTCGCTTTTTTGGCTCTATCTCTTGCCAATTTTCGAATACCAGAAAGTTCTTTACGTTCTTTTTCTGCTTGCATAATTTTTTTCTGAAGTTTGTCTGCAACTTCAGTATTCTTATGCAGGTAATTGTCTAATTTTGTTTTTAGAAAATCGTTTATATAGGTTCGAACCGTTGGTAAATCTCCACCCATATCTGTAGAACCTAACTTTGTCTTTGTCTGACTTTCAAAAACAGGTTCCATCACTTTTATGGCGATTGCAGAAATTATCGATTTTCGTATGTCAGAAGCTTCAAAATTCTTTCCGTAAAATTCACGAATGGTTTTTACAATGGCTTCTCTAAATGCAGATTGATGTGTTCCTCCTTGTGTGGTATGTTGCCCATTTACAAACGAATGGTACTCCTCGGAATATTGGGTTTTACTGTGTGTAATGGCAACTTCAATATCGTGTCCCTTCAAATGAATTATTGGATATAACATATCATCCTTGTTGTTATTATCTTCCAATAAATCTTTCAATCCGTTTTCAGAGAAATACTTTTCTCCATTAAAAATTATGGTTAAACCTGGGTTTAAATACACATAATTCTTCAGCATTTTTGCTACATATTCATTTCTGAACTTGTATTTTTTAAAGATTTCTTCATCTGGTACAAATGAAACTTTCGTTCCTTTTCTTCTTGAAGTTTCTTCTAAAAATTCCTGATTTTCTAAATTTCCTTGACTAAATTCTGCAGAAGCAGATTTTCCTTCTCGAGAAGATTCTACTCTAAAAAAAGAAGATAATGCGTTTACCGCTTTTGTACCAACTCCATTTAAACCCACCGATTTTTTAAAGGCTTTCGAGTCGTATTTCCCACCAGTATTCATCTTGGAAACTACATCCACTACTTTTCCTAATGGAATTCCACGACCATAATCTCGAACTGTAACTTTACTTCCATGGATGGAAATTTCAATAGTTTTTCCAGCTCCCATTACATATTCGTCAATGGAATTGTCTAAAACTTCCTTTACCAAAATATAAATTCCATCGTCTGCAGAAGAGCCATCTCCTAATTTTCCAATGTACATTCCTGGACGCATTCTAATATGCTCTTTCCAATCTAAAGACCTGATATTATCTTCTGTATATTTTGTTTCTTGACTCATAAAAATCTCTTACTACTGTTAGGTTTGAAGTACTCGTAAAAATAGGGTTTCACATTAAAAAATAAAACGAGTTTGCTAATTAGTTATCAACAGGATTTCAACGAAAATATAAGGTTGATTTTTGATAAAAAAATGCCATGAATTCACGAATAAAATTTTTAAAAATATTTTGAATGAAGATTGTAAACGTAGTTTATCGAGAGGTTATATTACTTTCGTTTTTTTATGAGATCTCGACGAAGCCAGTCTTGAGCGAAATCGAAAGGCTCGACCTGACATTTGAATAAACATAAAAATTCGTGAATTCGTGGCAAAAAAAAAGGATTTAATTCAACATAAAAATCACAATAAAAAACAATTTGTTATATTTTTAAACAAAAACTAATTTATTAAACAATTTAGTTACTTTTGAACCGAAATAAAAATATATTATTGTGGAAAGAACACAACTTTTAGAATTAGCAAATAAATACGGAAGTCCTTTATACGTTTACGATACAGATAAAATAGCATCGCAATACAAACGCCTAACTGGTGCTTTTAATTCTGTTAAGAGTTTAAAACTAAATTATGCTGTAAAGGCATTATCAAACGTAAATATTTTAAAATTTTTAACCAATTTAGGTGCTGGTTTAGATACAGTTTCTATTCAAGAAGTACACTTAAGTTTAACAACTGGAATTGACCCAAAAAATATTATTTACACGCCAAATGGTGTTTCGCTTCAAGAAATTGAAGAAGTGGCAAAATTAGGAGTTCAAATTAATATTGATAATTTGTCTATTTTAGAGTTATTTGGTCAGAAACATCCAGAAATTCCTGTTTGTGTTCGTATCAATCCACATATTATGGCTGGTGGAAATTCTAAAATTTCTGTAGGTCATATCGATTCTAAATTCGGAATTTCAATCCATCAAGTTCCTCATATTAAAAGAGTTGTAGAAAATACAGGAATGAATATCAATGGAATTCACATGCACACAGGGTCCGATATTTTAGATATCGATACTTTTTTACGTGCTTCTGAAATTTTATTTGATGTGGCTAAACAATTCAAAAACATCGATTTTATCGACTTTGGAAGTGGATTTAAAGTGCCTTATAAAGAAGGAGATATTTCTACGGATATAGAGCAATTAGGTGTACAATTATCAGAAAGATTTAATGAGTTTTGTACAGAATATGGAAAAGAAATTACCTTAATGTTCGAGCCAGGAAAGTTTTTGGTTTCGGAAGCAGGTTCTTTTTTAGCAAAAGTAAATGTTGTAAAACAAACAACTTCAACCGTTTTTGCACATGTAGATTCTGGCTTTAATCACTTGGTAAGACCCATGATGTACGATTCTTATCATCATATTACAAACATTTCTAACCCAACAGGAAAAGACCGTTATTACTCGGTTGTAGGTTATATTTGTGAAACAGATACGTTTGCTTCAAATAGAAGAATTTCAGAAATTTCTGAAGAAGATGTGTTGTGTTTCCACAATGCTGGAGCTTACTGTTTTTCGATGGCTTCTAACTACAATTCTCGTTATATTCCTGCAGAAGTAATGGTTGTGAATGGAAAAGAGTATTTAATAAGAAAAAGACAAACAATGCAAGATATTTTACACAACCAAGTTGTGGTAGATTTTGCACCAAAAAACAAAACTAAAAAAGAGAAAGTTACCGCTTAAAATCTTTAAAAATAAATTATTTTAGCCACAGAAACACAAAATACAAATTGTGCTTTTTGTGGCTTTTTCAATAATAAATTATATTCAATGAAAATTAAACTTTCTACTTTTGATGATGTTCCCAGAATTATGGAAATTATTAACGATGCAAAAGTATATTTAGCTTCTCAAAATATCGACCAATGGCAAAATGGATATCCAAATGCAAGGCAAGTTGAAAACGACATTAAAAACGGAGAAAGTTATGTGGTTATAAACGACGAAAACACAATAATGGCTACCTCCATGTTTACCACCAATAAAGAACCAACGTACAAAGTTATCGATGGAAATTGGCTTATAAATGAAGATAAAAAATATGGTGTAATTCATAGAATGGCAATTAAAAAAGAGTTTCGAAAATTCGGATTGGCTACTTTTATGTTTTATCAATTTCACTTACAATTATTAGAAAACAACGTAAAAAGTTTAAAGATTGATACGCATGAAGAAAACATTGGAATGCAATCTTTAATTAAAAAATTAGGTTATAAATATTGTGGCGTTATTTACACAAATTACAACGCAAAAAGATTGGCTTTTGAGAAAGTGATTTCTTAAAATTAATCATTTTAGAAATATAACTTTGTCTCCTTGAGGGCAGTCGAAAGGTTATTTTTTTATCGATTTTATAGTTCTAGACTGCGCTCGAACAGACAACCCAAAAGCTTTTATAATTCAATCTAAAAATGCAACTACTCCAATACATCATTCAGCAAACTCAACTATCATCTAAATCTGTAGAAAATACCATTTCATTGTTAAATGAAGACGCAACGATTCCTTTTATAAGTAGATATAGAAAGGAAATAACAGGTAATTTAGACGAAGTTGAAATCGGAAAAATAGTCAATTTTAAAGAAATTTTTGAAACGTTAGAAAAACGTAAAAAAGCAATTTTAAAAGCGTTAGAAGAACAAAATGTTTTAACTGCTGAATTGGCACAAAAAGTAACCAATTCTAAAGATATAATTGCTTTAGAAGATGTGTATTTACCTTTTAAGAAAAAGCGAAAAACAAAAGCAGAAACTGCACGTTTACAAGGTTTAGAACCTTTGGCGAAGATGATTATGAGTCAGCGAGTTAATGATTTAGAATATACAGCTTCTAAATACACATCCAATGAAGTTAAAACGATTGGAAATGCTTTAGAAGGCGCACGTTTTATCATTGCAGAGTGGATTAACGAACGTACAGATATTAGAACTCATATTCGAAGAGAATTAGAACGTTGTTCTACGATTTCATCGAAAGTTGTAAAGAAAGAAATTGATAGTGAGAAAGCACAAAAATTTAAAGACTATTTCGATTGGAGCGAACCTTTAAACAGAATTCCATCACACAGGTTATTAGCCATTTTAAGAGCAGAAAACGAAGGTTTTATTCGTGTTAAAATTGAAATTGATAAGGAACGAATGCTTCAAAAAATGGAAGACAGAATTATTCGTTCTCAAAATGAATGTTCAGCACAAATTCTGTTGGCAATTGAAGATGCATATAAGCGTTTATTATTTCCATCTTTATCTAACGAAGCATTATCAATTGCCAAAGAAAAAGCAGATAAAAATGCCATTTTCGTTTTTGCTAAAAACCTAAAACAATTATTATTAGGTGCGCCTTTGGGCGAGAAAAGAGTGTTGGCAATCGATCCTGGTTTTCGTTCTGGCTGTAAGGTAGTTTGTTTGAATGAACAAGGAGATTTGTTGCATAATGAGAATATATATCCTCATGAACCTCAAAATAAAAAAATTGAAGCGATTAAAAAAATTAGTTCTTTAGCTGAATCTTATAATATTGAAGCGATTGCGATTGGAAATGGAACAGCTTCCAGAGAAACTGAACAATTAGTACAAAAAATTCAGTTTAAAAATAAGGTTGAAGTTTTTGTAGTAAGTGAAGCTGGAGCCTCCATCTATTCTGCTTCTAAAATTGCAAGAGACGAATTCCCAAATTACGATGTTACAGTTCGCGGTTCGGTTTCAATTGGAAGACGATTGCAAGATCCTTTGGCAGAATTGGTAAAGATTGATGCAAAATCGATTGGAATTGGACAATATCAGCATGATGTAGATCAATCGAAATTAAAGAAATCTTTAGACACCACTGTAGAAAGTTGTGTAAATACAGTGGGTGTAAATATTAATACTGCAAGTGAATCTTTGTTAAGCTATGTTTCTGGAATTGGATCAAAAATTGCTCAAAATATTGTGAATTACAGAAACGAAAATGGTTCTTTTACGTCAAGAACTGCTATTAAAAAAGTGCCACATTTAGGAGGAAAAGCCTTTGAGCAATCTGCAGGTTTTTTACGAATTAAAAATGGTAAAAATCCTTTGGACGATTCTGGAGTGCATCCAGAAAACTATGCTTTGGTTGATAGAATGGCAAAAGATGTAAAGGTAAAAGTGGCAGATTTGATTGGACATAAAGAAATTCTTCAACAAATAAATTTAAAAAACTATATTTCTGAAACCATTGGTTTGCCAACTTTAAAAGATATTATTAAAGAATTAGAAAAACCAGGAGTAGACCCAAGAGAAAAAGCAAAAGCATTTTCTTTTGACCAAAATATCAAATCAATTTCCGATGTAAGAACTGGACAAATTTTACCAGGAATTGTAAATAACATCACCAATTTTGGCTGTTTTGTAGATATCGGAATTAAAGAAAGTGGCTTAATTCACGTTTCTAATTTATCGGATACTTTTGTAAAAGATGTGAATGCTATTGTGTCTTTAAATCAGCAAATTTTAATAAAAGTATTGGAAGTTGATGTTGTTAGGAAGCGGATTCAACTGGCTTTGGTGAAATAATAAAATTGCCACGAATTCAAGAATTATAAATTTAACATGAAAAATCTTTGATTTTTAAAATTTGTGCATTCGTGACTCAATTAAAAAACACATAAAATTTTCTATTATTAAATTCCTTATCTTTATCAAAAGATAAAAACAATCTGGATATTCAAGGCATAAAATTAGAATTAATAAAACAAATTCTAAATATTGAAAAAACTGAATTGATTGAGAAAGTTGCAAATCTTATAAAAGAAGAAAAAAAAGAATTTTGGAATGAATTAAGTTTGGCTCAAAAAGAAGAAATTGAAAAAGCAGATTTAGAAATTCTTAATGAAGAAACTACTGATTATGAAACTTTTATTTCTTCTCATAGAAATAGTAAATTAGAGTTTATTAAAGAATTTATCAATTTAAAAGATAAAGAAACTATTAATAAACTTGAAAATATTCTTTGGCAAAAAAATGATTTCTGGCATAAATTAAGCCCTACTCAAAAAGACGAAATAAATCTGGGAATCAAACAATTAAATGAAGGAAAAAGATATTCTTACGAAGCTGTTTTGAAAGAAATTTCTTAATGAATATTTATTTTTCTGAAATCGCAAAATTTAGGTTTAAAAAGTTAACAGATTATTTATTAGAAAACTGGAACTTACAAGTTAAAAACGATTTTCTTAAAAAATTTGATCTTAAAATTTCGCAAATAAAAACGCATCCTTATAATTGTATAGAATCTTTTGAATACAAAGGACTTTATAAATGCGTAATCACTAAACAAACAACTTTATTTTATCGAGTTTCTGAAAAACTTCAAGAAATAGAAATAATTACAATCTTCGACACCAAACAAAACCCTAATAAGTTATACAAGGATTTATAAAACTTACTAAATATTTTCTTACTTTCGACCTCCAAAGAATAAGCAACATTGAAAGTCTGTATTGCCGAGAAACCAAGTGTAGCAAGAGAAATTGCTAATATTCTAGGAGCCAACACAAAACGTGATGGTTTCTACGAAGGAAATGGCTATGCTGTTACCTACACTTTCGGACATTTATGCACACTTTTAGAGCCTAAAGATTACAAACCTCATTGGAAAAGTTGGGATTTAAACAACTTACCCATGCTTCCAGAACGTTTTGACACCAAAGTTACTGGCGATTCTGGAATTAAAAAGCAATTCGATATTGTAAAAAGTCTCTTTGAAAAAGCAAATGTTGTTATTAATTGTGGGGATGCAGGAACAGAAGGAGAACTCATTCAACGTTGGGTAATTAACCAATGTAACTATAAAGGAAAAGTACAACGTTTATGGATTTCATCTTTAACTGAAGAAGCGATAAAAGAAGGTTTCAACAATTTAAAACCTGCTGAACAATATGATAATTTGTATTATGCAGGATATTCCAGAGCCATTGGAGATTGGCTTTTAGGTTTGAATGCAACTCGTTTATACACCGTAAAATTTGGTGGTTACAAACAAGTTTTATCAGTCGGAAGAGTGCAAACTCCTACCCTAGCCATGTTGGTGAATCGTTTTGAGGAAATTCGTAATTTTAAACCACAACCTTATTGGGAATTGCAAACTACCTACAGAAATACACTTTTTAATTATGAAGAGGGGCGCTTTCTAAAACAAGAAGATGGGCAAGTTCTAGCAGATAAAGTAGCACAACATAATTTTGAAATTGTTTCTGTTACCAAAAAGAAAGGTAAAGAATACGCGCCTAAATTGTTCGATTTAACAGGTTTACAAGTGTATTGTAACAATAAATTCGGGTTTTCTGCGGATGAAACCTTAAAAATGGTTCAGAAGTTATATGAGATGAAAGTAGTAACCTATCCAAGAGTTGATACTACTTTTTTACCCAATGATGTGTATCCAAAAGTTGCAGGAATTTTATCGAAATTAACTAATTATAGTAAATTAACAGAACCACTTTTAGGAAAGAAAATAAAAAAATCGAAACGTGTTTTTGATGATAAAAAAGTAACAGATCACCATGCCATAATTCCAACAGGAATTCAGGGTAATTTACAATACAATCAGCAACAAGTATATGATATTATTACCCGAAGATTTATTGGTGTTTTTTATCCAGATTCAAATGTTTCCAATACTACCGTAATTGGAAAAGCTGCGGATGTTCCTTTTAAAACAACAGGAAAAGAAATCTTAACCAAAGGTTGGCGAGTAGTTTTTGATAAAAATTATCAAGAAGATAAGATTTCTATACAAGGTCGAAATGACAAAAGTAACCCTAATGTCATTTCGAGTAATCCCGAAATTTCGGGAGAGAAATCTCAAAATAAAGATGCTAAAAGTTTACTACCAAATTTTGTAAAAGGTGAAAAAGGACCACATGAACCATCTTTTTTAGAAAAAGAAACCAAACCACCAAGAAATTTTACAGAAGCAAGTTTATTACGTGCCATGGAAACTGCTGGAAAGCAAGTAGATGATGATGAAATGCGCGAACTCATGAAAGAAAACGGAATTGGAAGACCTTCTACGCGTGCAAGTATTATTGAAACTTTATTTAAAAGAAAATACATAGAACGTAAGAAAAAACTCGTTTTACCAACACAAACAGGCATCGATTTAATTAATATTATCGACAATGAATTATTAAAATCTGCAGAATTAACTGGACGTTGGGAAAAACGTTTAAAAGAAATTGAACGTGGAGAATTCAACGCTGGAACTTTCATAAATAACATGAAAAAAATGGTGGATGAATTGGTATATGAAGTGCGTTCTAATACTTCTAAAAAGCGAATCTCTTCTAATAAGGCTGTTAATTCAAGCACAATCGAGAAATCTCCACAAGGTCGAAATGACAAAAAGAAAAAACAAGTCGCAGGAAAAACCTGTCCGAAATGTAAAAAAGGCCACTTATTAAAAGGCTCTACTGCCTTTGGTTGTTCTGAATATAAAAATAATTGCGATTTAAAAATTCCGTTTGAAATTTATGGAAAGAAGGTTTCTGAAAATCAAATAATTCGTTTGATTGATAAAGGTTGTACTACAAATCTAAAAGGCTTTAAAACCGAAGCTGGTAAAATCGAGGGCTTGGTTCGTTTTGATGATAGATTTAATTTAAAATTAGAACCGAAACAAAAAGCTATTGCAAAAAAGAGTGAGAGTGAGAATGAGATTTCTCTACAAGGTCGAAATGACAAGAATAAAATCTCGTGTCCGAAATGTAAAAAAGGAACCATTTTAAAAGGAAAAACAGCTTATGGTTGTTCAAACTATAAAAATGGTTGCGATTTTGTTTTTACGTTCGATACTATTAAGAAAATAGCGAATGGCAAACCTTTAACTAAGGAATTGGTTATTGAAATTATTTCGAAATAATCTTTACATTTTTATCATTCCAATCTTTCTTTTTACGCTCAAAATAAATTTCAAAAAACTACTCTAAAATAGTTACTTGTATATCTTCTAAAATAATTTCGGATACTTTTTCGAGCTGATTTTTTTCGAAGGCTTTATCTATATTTAGTAGGCTAATTTCTTTATTTATAGGTTTGTAATTATAATAATCTACAAAACGAATTCCGTTTTTTACACATTGTTCTTTTAAAACTCGAAAGCGTTTTCCACCTCCATTTATGTGGTAAGAATATGCCATATAATCAATTAAAAAATCGTCTTTTCCAATCCAATAAATAAATACATCTTCGAAATCTTCTCCTCCTCCATCTTTTCTAAATGTAACTTCAATTTTATAGTATTTTTTTTCTTTAACAGTTACAGAAGGAAGCAATTTTTTGTTAACTGCTTTATCGTTTAAAGCATAAGGCAAAACCGAAAAATAATGCACAGAATTTACCGAATTTGCGATACTGTTTAGTATAGTATCTGCTACCTGAATTTGCTTACCATTTATAAATCTTTTAAACCCAGTGTTGGTTATTTCGTCTGTAAATTGTTTATTATCGAGGTTAAAAGTACGAGTTAATTTAAAGTTTCCGTTTTTACGAACTGCGTTGTATTTCTTATCTCTAAAGCGAAAAGAAATATCGGAATTTGCCACTTTATCTGCTCCAGAATACAAAATTGTTTTATCGATAATTTGTTGAGCAGTGAGTTTTTTTTCGGAAGTTTTACAAGAAATTAAAAAGAGAAGTAAACATATAGGCAAATATCTCATAGAGTTTTGTTTGATTTGAGAGAAAATAGAAATCAAAATTACGTTTCTTTCCCGAATCTAAAAATGTATCTTTGTTAAAAATAAAAATTGATTATTGATGGTTCAGAAAAACATCAACATAAAAAATAAAAAAGCACGTTTCGAATATGAAATTCTCGACAAATATGTGGCTGGAATTCAATTGACTGGAACAGAAATAAAATCGATAAGACAAAGCCAGGCAAGAATTACAGAGAGCTTTTGTGAGTTTAACGATCGTGGAGAATTGTTTATTGTAAATATGTACATTCAAGAATATATGTTTGGGCATCACTTTAATCACAAGCCAAAAAGTGAGCGCAGATTGTTAATGCACAAACGTGAATTGCGAAGTTTAAAAAAAGATGTGGAGGCGAAAGGAAATACAATTGTGCCACTTCGTTTGTTTATAAATGACAGGGGTTTTGCGAAATTGGAAATCGCTTTGGCAAAAGGTAAACAAACACACGACAAACGTGAAGTTATAAAAGATCGCGACAATAAACGTGACTTGGCGAGAATTAAAAAGAGTTTTAATTCCTAATAACTATATCTTTAAACCATTTAGGTTTTAAAAACCTGAATGATCTTTTTAATAATCTTTATTTATGATTGCTTTCTTAAAACTTATTCGTTACAAAAACCTTTTAATGGTTTTATTAACGATGGTTTTAACGAAATATGCTTTCATTCATTCTTTTATTAAAAATAGTTATTTATCGAATTTAGAATTTATTTTTCTCACTTTATCTGTACTTTTAATAACTGCTGGAGGTTATATTATTAATGATATTTTTGATATTGAAGCCGATAAAATTAACAAACCAAATAAAGTTTTTGTTACTACTATAATATCCACAAAAAAAGCTTGGAATAGTTATTTCTTATTAAATTCATTAGGTTTTTTATTGGCTATTTATGTTTCAATTTCTAAACCTCTTTATGTATTTATATCTATTTTTTTTATCACCATTTTTGGCCTTTTTTTATATTCAAAGGTTTTAAAGAAAAAATTACTTATTGGTAATTTTATTATTTCGTGTTTTATTGCTTTAGTTATTTATATTATTTATCTCTATGACTTTAAGTATATTGAGTTTTGGCAATTAACACAAAAAGAACAAACTAATTCTATCTTATTTTTACAAATTTGGGTACCCGTAATTTCGTATTCATTTTTCGCTTTTCTAACAACATTAATAAGAGAAATTATAAAAGATATCGAAGATGTAGATGGAGATATAAAAATAAAAGCCAAGACTTTACCCATTTTATTTGGTAGAAAAAGAGCTTCTAAAGTCGCTTTTTTCTTTTGCTGTATCCTATTGGTTTTTCTACTAATTGTTCTGCAATTTATTAAAAGTGAAACCATTTTCTTAATCTATGGAATTGTGTTTATTCTCTTACCTTTCCTCTATTTTATGTATTTATTAATAAAAGCAGAAAAGAAAAAAGATTTTTCCAAATTAAGTAATTTAATGAAAGGAATTATGCTATTCGGAATTTTATCGATGTTATTATTTACGATAACTTAACAGTAAAATGTTCTCTCGATCTTATTCGAGAGGTTATAAATACTAAATAAATTTATAGGTTTCGACTCCGCTAAACCAGACAAAAACAATGTTAAAACAAAAACTAAAAAATTACAATATAATTCTCGCTTCAAAATCTCCAAGAAGACAGCAATTCTTCAAAGATTTAGATATCAATTTTACAATTCAATTAAAAGAAGTTGAAGAAATGTATCCGAAAGAATTAAAAGGAAAAGAAATTACAGAATATTTGGCAGATTTAAAGTCCAAGCCATTTATAGATTTGTCTAAAAAGGACCTTCTAATTACTTCAGACACCATTGTTTGGCTAGAAAACAAAATGTTAGGAAAACCAAAAGACGCAGCAGAAGCTTTTGGTATGTTACGCAGTTTATCAGGTAAAAATCACGAAGTAATTACCTCTATTAGCATAAAAAACAAGAATTTTCAAAAAATAATTACAGACATTACCACTGTTACATTTAAAGATTTAACTGATGAAGAAATTAATTATTACATAAAAAACTACAAACCTTTTGATAAAGCAGGCGCTTACGGAATTCAAGAATGGATTGGCTTTATAGCCATTGAAAACCTACAAGGAAGTTATTTTAATGTGGTTGGCTTGCCTGTTCACAAACTCTACAAAGAGCTAATAATTTTATAATTTTATAATTTTAACACCTTTAATCAATTTTTAAATACATAATTTTAAGACTTCCTCACAAACTGTTAAAAAGTCTTTTTTCTAAAACTTCTTTTCTCTTCTTTAAAGTGAAATAAAAGTTTATTTTTACGTCGAATTTTACAACACAACATTTTTATAAATTTATAATGAAAAAATACACATTCACAGAAAAAAAAGACACACGTTCTGGTTTTGGAGACGGTTTAACTGAATTAGGAAGAACAAACCCTAACGTAGTTGCTTTATGTGCAGATTTAATTGGCTCTTTAAAAATGGATCAATTTATTAAAGAAAATCCAGAAAGATTTTTCCAAGTTGGTATTGCAGAAGCAAATATGATTGGAATTGCTGCTGGTTTAACCATTGGTGGTAAAATTCCTTTTACTGGAACATTTGCAAACTTTTCTACTGGGCGTGTTTACGATCAAATTCGTCAATCTGTTGCATATTCTGGTAAAAATGTAAAAATATGTGCATCTCATGCAGGAGTTACTTTAGGTGAAGATGGAGCAACACACCAAATTTTAGAAGACATCGGTTTAATGAAAATGTTACCTGGAATGACCGTTATAAATCCTTGTGATTATAACCAAACAAAGGCAGCAACGATTGCCATTGCAGATTTTGATGGTCCTGTTTACTTGCGTTTTGGAAGACCAAAAGTACCTGTTTTTATGCCAGAAGATGCTAAATTTGAAATTGGTAAAGGAATTCAATTAACAGAAGGTACAGACGTAACAATTGTTGCTACAGGACATTTAGTTTGGGAATCTTTACAAGCTGCAGAAAAATTAGAAGCAGAAGGTATTTCTGTAGAAGTAATAAACATTCACACCATTAAACCATTAGATGAAGAAATTATCTTAAAATCTATTGCAAAAACGGGTTGTATTGTTACAGCAGAAGAGCATAACAAATTTGGAGGTTTAGGAGAAAGTGTTGCAAGATGTTTAGCATTAAATACCCCTACTCCACAAGAATTTGTGGCAACCAACGATACTTTTGGAGAGTCTGGAACTCCAGATCAATTAATGGCAAAATATGGTTTAGATGCAAATGCTGTAATAAAAGCTGTTAAAAAAGTAATTTCTAGAAAATAAATTCGTTTATAACAAAAATCCAATAAATAAATTTAAAAATTAAAATCATGAAAAAAGTAATTTTATTAATCTGTTTGACTTTTGCGTTTGCATTTAGCCAAACTTCGAATGCTCAAGTAGACTTTGGTCTAAAAGGAGGTGTAAACTACAATAATAACGGAGATGTTACATTTAAATCCGCTGGAAATGATGTAATAAAAGGAGCAAAATCTAAAGCGGGTTTCCACGCAGGAGTTTGGACTCGTTTTAAGATTCCAGTTGTTGGTTTATACTTAAGGCCAGAACTTGTATACACACAAGTAAAAAGTGAATATAACAACAATAACAATAGTACTACAAGTTATAAATTTAAGAAACTTGATGTACCTGTTTTATTAGGAAAGAAGTTTTTTGGAATTGCAAATGCATTTATCGGTCCTTCTTTTCAATATATTTTAGACGATAATTTTAAATTTGATGGCTTATCAGTAAAAGAGTTTGATAAATTTTCTGTAGGTTTACAAATGGGAGTTGGTGTTGAATTTGGAAGATTAGGTGTAGATGTTCGTTGGGAACGAGGATTATCGAGTTCGGAAGCTAAATTTGCCAATGTCTCAGTAGACAATAGAACGAATCAAATAATTTTTGGTCTTTCTTTAAAGTTGTAATTATTTAGAAATTTTATATTAAAAAAATGCTCTTGATTTCTCAAGAGCATTTTTTTTCTACAACTTTATTCATATTCAGTAATAACGTTATTATTATTAAAATCTCTTATAAATCTTTTTCTTATAACGTGAGAGTTTATTTAAGAAACAATATACAATTCTATTTTAGTGTATTGACGTATGTTTTGTTCTTTGTGTAATTTCGATGATAGGAGAAATCTCATAATTTGTAATTTGTGAGATTCCTCATTTTACGTCATCCGAGTAAAATTAATTTTTAAAACATATTTAAGAAACTTGCAATCAGTTAGTAGTACATCTAACTCACGTTAATTAACAAGATTTATTTGCTATCTTAATTTAAAAAAACACATATTTTAAAGATTTAATAAAACAAAAATGCTCTTGGTTTCCCAAGAGCATTTTCTATATAATTTATTCAATAAAATTTGAATTTTCTACTTTATATTCGGATTCAGATAATCTGGTAATTTAGGTTTTTCGGAATCACTAAAATCATTGGTAACATCTCCATCTCCATTTGCGTCTTCTTGTATTGATGGCTTTCCATCATTGTCATGATCAGTGTCTTTAACAAAATCTAAAAGTTCTACTTTAAAAACCAAAATTCGATCATAAGGTCTTTCACTTGGAGACCTACCAACAACATAATTTATAGATGGATATGCCAATCCACTTGGTATAAAAAGATAACCTTTACCCGTATTTTTATAAGTTATAGGTCCATTATTTGTAATATTTTCTCCACTCTTAAAAAAAGGAAAACCATTTGTCCAACCAGATATTGGCGATGGCGCTGAAATAACTGCATTAAAAGTTGGTGCTAAACTCCACCACGATTGATTTCCAACATCAAAAGGTTTATCTGTAATAAGTTTATTTTTTGATAAAAAAACTCCTGTTCTATTTACAAAAACAGAATCTAATTTCGTTGGATTACTTTTTTCAGAATTAGAAACTCCTTCTTCCGTTATATAAGCATATAAGGTATATTCAATTTCATTTTGAGTTACCTTCACTATTTTTAAATTATTGGAATCTTCAAAAATAGCAGTTTTGCCACTTTCTAAAGGTTTTAACAAATCTTCTGTAGCATCGTAATAGTTTGTTTTTAAAAACTTAACTATAGAATCGTTATCAGATAACGCCAAAGCTTTATAATCTACATCTGCAAAAGGGTTTACTAAAGCATTCCTATCATTATCACAAGAACTAAATATAACTAAAGCTACAATTAACAGTGCAAAGATATTTTTTATTTTATTCATTTTTAATCTATAATTTTAAGCGTGCAATTTACCATTTTTATACCTTTGTAAAAAGACAAACAGTATATTTTAACTTTTTTTATGAGGATAGATAAATATTTATGGTGTATTCGAGTTTTTAAAACAAGAAGTATCGCGACAACAGCTTGTAAAAAAGGGCAAGTTAAAATAGATAGCAACAACTTAAAACCTTCGAAAGAAGTCTTTGGAGGAGAATTAATAGTCGTTAGAAAAAACCAGATAAATTATCAAATTAAAGTCTTAGCTTTACCAGAAAGTAGAGTTGGTGCTAAATTAGTAGATCAATATAGAAAAGATGTTACACCTAAAGAAGAATTTGAAAAAACAGCATTATTAAAATTTGCCAAAGATTACTATCGTAAAAAAGGTACTGGAAGACCAACTAAAAAAGATAGAAGAGATATAGATAATTACCAAGAAGATACAACTGAAGAGATATGATAACTGTAACAAACATAATTTTAGACACCACACAAATTCAGCAAAAAATTAGAAGAATTGCGTATCAAATATATGAAAGTAACAGTGCCGAAAAAGAAGTTATAATTGCTGGTATTATAGGGAATGGTTATATTTTTGCAGAAAAAATTGTCGCTATTTTAAAAGAAATATCTCCTTTAAAAGTAACCATTTGTGAAGTGCAAATAAATAAGAAAAAACCTTTAGAAAAAGTAACCACTTCCTTAGAAATTAAAAATTATAAAAATAAATCTTTGGTTTTGGTAGATGATGTTTTAAACTCTGGAACGACTTTAATTTACGGTATAAAACACTTTTTAGATGTTCCTTTGAAAAGATTTAAAACAGCTGTTTTAGTGAATAGAAATCATAAAAAATATCCTGTTAAAGCAGATTTTAAAGGAATTTCTTTATCAACCTCTATAAAAGAACATATTCATGTAGAGTTTACAAAAAAAGAAGCAAAAGCGTATTTAGTGTAGCAAAATTCTTAGTTCTGTAACAATTTCAGAAACTTCTTTACCATCAGTAATAATAGAATAATTTGCTTGTTCGTAGAAAAACCTACGTTCAAATAAATGTTTTGCAACAAATTCAGTAATTTTTTCATTTTCCAAATTTGCAACTAAAGGTCTTTCTCTTTTTTCTTTTACCAATCTTTCTACCAAAGTATTTATAGATGCCTTAATATAAACCGATTTTACATTAGTATTTAAAATAACCTCCATATTATTTGCATAACAAGGTGTTCCTCCACCCAAAGAAAGCACAAATTTTTCATCAGAATTTAAAATTTCTTTCAAATATTTGTGCTCAATTGTTCTAAAATAAATTTCTCCTTTGGTTTTAAATATTTCAGAAATACTCATTTTCTCTTTCTCGGAAATATAATTATCCAAGTCTATAAAATTAAGATACAGCTTCTTAGCTAACTTTTTTCCAATAGTAGATTTACCAGAAGCCATATACCCCAAAAGTACAATTTTCATTAAATTTAATTTTTAGCAAATATCGTTAAAAATTTTTCAAAATTATGCCAATAATTCCAATGATTGATAGTATATTTGCAACCGATTAAAAAGACCTGGTAGCTCAGTTGGTAGAGCATCTCCCTTTTAAGGAGAGGGTCCTGGGTTCGAGCCCCAGCCCGGTCACAAAGAAAAAGTTAAGCTAACGCTTGGCTTTTTTGCTTTAAAATAATGCGCACGTGGCGAAATTGGTAGACGCGCAGCCTTGAGGGGGCTGTGAACGCAAGTTCGTGGAAGTTCGAGTCTTCTCGTGCGCACTTTTAAACTTTATAACTCTTTTTCTTTATTTTTTACTTCTTTCACAAATAATTAACCAAAGTATAATGGATTATTATTAATATTGCAATATGCAAAAGTTACTATTTATTTTATGCTTATTCCTGTCTTTAAGCACATTTTCTCAAAAAGACAGCTTACAAATTAAAGTGTTAAAAGGTCAGGTTGTTCATGCAGAAACTAAAAAAGCGTTGAGTGCCGCACATATTTTAAATTTAAATACGGTTAGTGGAACCATTACCAACGAAAAAGGTTTTTTTGAGTTACCAACAAGAGTTAATGATACAATTTTAGTTTCTTTCTTAGGATATTCTTCTATAAAATTAAAAATTACAAACGATTTATTAAGAGGTAATGAACTTGAAATTGCGTTATTTGAAAAACCAGAAGAAGTTAAAGAAGTAGTAATAAAATCTACAAAATTAATTGGTGTTTTAGAAATTGATGTAAAACAAGTGCCAAAAGATCGTTTTACAAGAATACATATTAATGGGCTACCACAAACTTACGAAGTTGGTAAGCCAAGAGCCAAAGACTTCTCCTCTCCTATTGCTGCACTGTTTCAACCAGTAGATTTTCTCTATAATCTCTTTGGAGATAAACCAAAGCAATTAAAGAAGCTTAAAAAATTAAAAAAAGAAGACGATTTACGTAAAATGCTAGCTGGTAAATTCGACAGAGAAGTAATGATGGAGTATTTAGAAATGGACAGGCAAGAACTTTCCGATTTGTTAACGGACTGTAATTACTCTGCTTATTTTATTAAAAAAGCTTCTGATTTACAATTAATTGAAGCCATTTTAGATTGCTACGAAAATTATAAAGCACAAAAGAAAGGAAAAATTGAAAGAAATAAAATTCCTGATAAGAATTAGATTTTATTATCATTATTTATAAACTTGTTCTAATTTTAAAAGAGAACAAGACTACAAAAAATTATAGAACTTTAAACAGTACGTTATTAAGATAATTTTGATAAAAATATTTATTAGATTTAAACTGTTTTTAGTTAAATTGAAAAAGGTCAGAAGCATAACTCCCGACCTTAATCAACTATTAAAAACTAACTAAATAACTAAAATACAGTTGTAATGTATTTGTAATTATATTTTCTCCTTGTATTCCAAGTATGTCTTTTAGATTGAATTGTTTCAAAGGAATTTGATTTTTTGTTTTCTCTTTCTAAGGTTTGTGATGATTTCATAATTATAATGTTTAATATGTTTTATTTCTAATTTTGTTACATCCATAAGACGCAACAAAATCTAATTAGTTACACTATATTTTTTGTTTAACACAATTTTGGCAAACCTCCTTAAAAGTTTGTTAAACAAAAAAAATCTAGCCGAAGCTAGATTTTTAGATATCAAAAAGTTCTAAGTTTTATTGATTTCCCAAGATAATTGGTAAACCATCTTTTCCAGAACCAATTACAATAACTTTACTATTAGAAGATTTAGACAACTCTAAAGTAGCATCTATACCTTTTTCTTGTAAAATTTTATCGGTTAAAGAAGCACTTAAAATCTTGTTCGCAATTGCTTTACCTTCTGCATCAATTTTTTGTCTTTCTGCCTCTTTTTTGGCTTTTGCTAGTCTAAATTCATATTCTAAAGATTCTTGTTCTTGTTTTAATTTTGTTTCAATGGCAGTTCTAATCGTAGTTGGCAGTTTCACGTCTTCTACCAAAACTCTTTTTACAGATAAAAACTGACCTTTTAGTATATTTTGTACTTCGTCTAAGATTTCTTGCTCAATTACGTCTCTCTTACTCGAATATAATTGCTCTGGTGTGTAACGACCTACAACGCTTCTTGCAGCCGCATTTATGGCTGGGTCCAATAATTCGCGTTCGTAATCTTCTCCTTTGGTTTTAATTAAAGAACCTAAATTAGCAAATTCTGGTTCGTACCAAATGGTTCCATTTACTTTAACTTCTAAACCGTTTACAGAAAGCACATTCATTTCATCGGAAATCGATTGCTGACGCACTTTTCTTATAATCATCTTATTCCAAGGTAACATTAAATGAAACCCTTCTCCATACGTTTTTTCTGTATCTATACCATCTCCTAAGGTTTCAAAAATAACGCCTCCTTCTCCAGGTCCAATAGTTACTGTAGATTTTGAAAATATAATTACAGCGATTACTGCTATAATAATAAAAAGAACACCACCTTTTGGGAAGCTAAGTTCTGGTTGTCTTGTTGCCATGTTTATTTGTTTTTTATAATTTTATCAAATTTACGATTAAAACTTATTAAACACAATCTATATAGCCACAATCTTCGTTTGCTAATTCTAACTCTAAAGTTATGTGTTCTAAATGAAAATCGCCATGCAAAATTTTTCTTACTTCTTTTTTTAGGATTATTTTTTCTTCATTATTTAGCGATTCTTCAATAATTAAATGAGCCGTAAACACATTATACTCTCCATCCATAGACCATAAATGGCAATCATGTATGTTTTTTATTTTTTTATGCTGAAGGATTTTCGTTTGAATTGCATCCACAGAAATTTCCATTGGAGCACCTTGTAAAATAATTCTTATGCTTTCTTTTCCATTTTTAAAAACATTGTACAAGATAAATAAGGCAATTAATATCGACAAAATGGGATCTAATACAGGAACATGCCAAAACTGCATAACAACACTTGCAATTAAAACAGCTACCCAACCCAAAACGTCTTCTAACAGATGTAGTGAAACCACACGTTCGTTAATTGATGTTCCTCCTTTTAGTTTTAAAACTGCTGCTCCATTTACAATAATTCCTAAAATAGCAAGCCACATCATTCCTTTTGCATCTGATGCTTCTGGGTTTATAATTCTTGGAATTGCTTCCGAAATTATAAAAAACGAACCTATTAATAAAATAACGGAATTAATTATCGCTCCTAAAAGTGAAAAGCGTTTAAAACCATAAGAATACGTTTGAGAAGCTTTTTTATTAGATATTTTTTGAAAACACCAAGCCATTCCTAAACTTAAACTATCTCCTAAATCGTGTATTGCATCAGACGTAATTGCCAAACTATTGGTGTAAAAGCCGCCAATAAATTCGATAATTGTAAAAAATAGGTTTAGAAAAAATGCTATTCCTATATTTTTTGATGATGAATCGTGATGATGATTGTGATTGTGTCCCATATGCTATGACAAGGAAGTATACTTCCTTACTTTTATGTTAATTATTTTTATAATAGACCAATAATTACTTTAAAAGATGCAATTATTGGTCTATTGAGTTTAAAGTTTTATTAAAATTCCTGTATTAAATATAAAACCATCTGTTGGTGCCCAAATATCTGTAAAAGTCGGATTATTATGAGGAGCTTCAATCATAGATTGATAGTTTTGCTGTTTTGTATCTGTAAAATTTTCGAAATTTGCATACAAACTAATATTTTTAAACGTTTTCATTACCATAAAACCCATTGTCCAATAATTAGGTGTTTCAGTTCTATTATTTCTAAATTGAGAACTTTTATAGTAGGCTTCGTAACCAATTCTCCAAGCATTATCTACCTCATACATTAAAACGCCTCCAAAACTGTGTTTTGGAGTTAATGCTTTTTGATTACTTTCTATTTTTACATTATTAAATGCATAATTTGTAAACAACACAAAATCTCGGTATTTTAACTTTAGGTTTGTTTCAAAACCAGTACTGTTTAAAGGTTTATTGGCATTTGTAAATTCATAATCCGTTCCTTTTTGTTCTAAAATTAGTGAATTTTCTAATTGCGTATAGAAAAATAACTGATTAAACGAAAGTGAAACATGATTATTAAAAATTTTCGTTTTATAATTTACATCTGCGTTAAAACCTATGGAAGTTTCAGCTTTAAAATTATTAGTGTTTATTGGTAAAACATTTTCATACGAATGTAATTCTGCATCTTCTGTAAAAATAGTTGGAATTTTATACCCAAATCCGCCTCCTATTCTTGAGGAAATTACATCGTTAAATTCAATAAATAAAGACGTTCTTGGCAATATAAAAGCACCATAATTATTGTTATAATCTGTTCTTAAACCACTTTCTAAGGTCATATTATTACTAAACTTCCAAGTATTTTGAGCAAACCCTCCAAACGTAAATTGACTGTAACTTCTATCTATTGTTGTATTTTCATCTTCTTTAAAATTTTCTGAAATAATATTTCCTCCAAAAACCCAATCCGATTTTTCGTTGTATAAATTATAAGTAGCTTCTGTAAAGGTTGCAAATTGTGCACCTAAAAACTGAAAATTTTGTAACAACAAGTCTCTTTTAAAATAGCTTAAACTATTTTTAAAATGGAAACTTTTATTTTCTGAAATATCTTTGTTATACGTTAATTGCGTTGCATAACGTTCCGATTTATTTTCCTCAAAAAAAAGATGATTTCCACTTGGGGTTTCATTAATTACATCTATATCTCCACCAATTCTATTTTCTAAGGAAGAGTTTAAACTCAACCTCCAAGTTTCATTTTCGCTCGGATAATAAAAAAAAGAAGGATTGATACTAAAACTTCTTACTTTTGGAATGTCAGAAAAGTGATCTTCATTAACATCTACACTATTTTGAAAATTTGCAGAAGTATATAATGTAAAACCCAATTTATTAAATTTATTACTATAAAATACATTTGCCGTTTTTCCATTTCTGGATGTATAATCTAACATTATATTTAATTTTTGCTCTTCTTTTGGTTTTTTTGAAACTAAATTTACCAAGCCAGCAATTGCGCCTCCACCATATAAAGTAGAAGAACTTCCTTTGATAATTTCTACTTGTTGCAAATCTAAAGGCGGAATTTGCATGATACTTAAACCACTAGAAAACCCTCCAAATAAAGGAAATCCGTCTTTTAAAAGTTGTGTAAATCGTCCATCTAAACCCTGAATTCTAATACTTTGGTTCGCAGAATTTGCAGATGTTTGTTGCATTTGAATTCCTGTACTTTCTCTTAAAACCATCGAAATATTTGTTGAATTCATTGCTGCTTTTTCGTCCAATTCTTCAGCTCCAATAACTTCAATTCTTGTAGGTATTTTAGCAATACTTCTTTTACTTCTGGTAGATTGTATTACAATTGCGTCTAAAGATTCTTCATCTTCATGTAATTCAATTACCAATAATCTATTTGTTCTTGGAAATGTAATTTTCTTAGAAACTGTTTCGAAACCAACGTAAGAAACCACGATGGTTTGCAATCCGTTTTCTATTTTTTTAATGGTTGCCAATCCATTAAAATCTGTTGTACTTCCAATAGTTGTGTCTTTTACAAGAACGTTTGCACCAAAAATGGTTTCTTTAGATTCTCCTGAAATTACTTTTATTTTAAGCGTATTTTGTGCCAATGTTGTATTAGTAAATAACCCTATAAATAAGATTATTAGTATATTTTTAATCATTTTAATTGATATTTTAAATTATAAAATTGTGTACTTAATAGACATCTTTTTGAATGAAAAGATGCGTAATACATAAATTTCCTCTAAAGTTTAGAGGTTTCCATATACCTTTCTTTTGGAAAAGTGAAACTGTATTTAACAGTTTTCGGGTAAGAATAATTTAAAATTTCTTGGAGGCTGAAAAATTGTTTCTAAGTAAGAAGAATAATCAGCATTTTTATAAAAAATAATTAATTTATTATTTTCTGAAAATTTAGAGAAAATAACTTGGTTTTCTACTGGTAGAAAAATATTTATTAAACTGATAGAATTGCAATGATGATGGTGTTCTTGGTTCTTTTCTTGTTCGGAATCGTTTTTATGTTGTTCTTTATGATCCGATTCGAAATCTAAATGATGTTCTGGAACTTCATTAAAAACAACAACATCTGTATGAGCTTGCATTGGTGGCGCAAGCAACAAAAACGTAAATAATATGATGAATAATTGTTTCAAAAAAATTAAATTATTTTTACAAAAATAATAAGAATTAACTGTAATAAATAATTCTTTAACCTCGTTTTAATACATGTTAAATTTAAAACTTAATGTTATAATACCGTAATTAGAATTATTTTATTAATATTACTAATTTAGTATTTTTACTTACTTAATTTTAATATTCGGAATGCTCCTTGAACAACCAAAATAAAAACGATTGTTCCTATTATTAAATCTGGTTTATTTGTATTTAAATAATTTACCAAAATTCCTGCAGTTATTACTCCTAAATTAATAATTATATCATTAGATGTAAAAATTAAACTAGCTTTCATGTGAGCTTCTTCTTTACTTTTTGATTTTTGTAAGATATATAAACACATTCCATTTGCTACAAGTGCAAAAACCGAAACAATAATCATTGTTGAAAAGTTAGGAAGCTTTTCACTCTCAAAAAATCTTCTTAAAACTTCTAAAAAACCTATAATTGCTAGTGCTATTTGAAAATATCCAGCAAGTTTTGCAATATACTTTTTTTTAATTATTGTTGCTCCAACTGCAAATAAACTAATTCCATACACAAAACTATCTGCAAGCATATCTAAACTATCTGCAACTAATCCCATTGATTTTGAAATGACTCCTGTAGTTAGTTCAATTATAAAAAACACAAAGTTTATTATAAGTACCGACCAAAGTAACTTTTTTTGATTTTTATTTTCTTTAAATTCTTGTTGATTAGTTTGTTCAGTAGAAATTTTCTTACCTCCCAAATTTAATTCAATTATTGAGTTTTCGATTTGATCGGCTTTACCATTATGAAAAATCGTTAGTTTTCGATTCGGAATATCAAAATCCAAATTAATAATACTTGAAATTTCATTCAACTTCATTCGAATTAGATTTTCCTCTGAAGGACAATCCATTTTCGTAATTTTAAATATTGTTTTTTTCATTTAAGTTTAGGGTTATGCAGGAATATTTAAACAAAAGAAAATAGTATCTCTTATTAAATTTTTCCATAATATTTTCTAATAAACCACTCTGCAGTAAATAAACCAATCACAAAAAATAAAATCCATTTCCAGTCGATTAAATTCTCTTCTTTTGTAGTAGATTTTTGTGTTGTAAAATAAGCTTTGTTATCGATTAAATCTTCAAACAAAGTGTTGGTTTGATTCTTATAAAACAGCTTCCCTCCTGTTTTTTTTGCTAATTTTTGCAGTTTTTCTGAATTTGCATGCGTAAACTGTTCTTCTATTTCGTAATCTGTAATTTTAAATTGACCGTATTTAGAAATCTTCTGTCCAACAACAGCAACTTTATAGCTATAATCTCCTGAAGAAAGATTCTCTACAGTTGCTTGGAAAGACTTATTTATTAAAGAGAAAGGAAGTTTTGTAAGTTCTTTTGTTTCTTTGTTCGTTATTGTTATTTCTAAGGAAGCTCTATTATCGAAATTGTAATTTTTATCTACATAAAAAGCAGAAATGTTTATGGTAGAGTTTGCTGGATATAAGCTTTTTGTATTTATTTCTAATCGATTTCTCTTCTTTTTAGAAGCTAAATATTGTACTAAATTCCCAATAAATTGGTCGAAATCTTGAAAAGAATTCGAATTTAAAAAACTTAATGAACGCCATTTCCAAATTCTTTCTCCAAATAAAACCGCTGTTTTTTGATTATTCTGCTCTAAAACCGATAATAATGGTTGCTGCGTTTGTACTCCATTGATATTTTGCAACAATAAATCTTGATGATCTCTAGTAAAAGAAATTTCGCCAAACTTATCTTTTAAGGGAGAAAAATCGTTAAAACCAATATCTTTTTGAAAAAAAGTTAAAAAAGATTCGTTGTAATTCGCTCCGTAATTTTCTGTTTGACTAATGGCTTTCTTAGAAAATCCTACTTGTTTTTTATTGATGAAGTTCCAATTTGTATTCGTTCCAGAAACCAATAAAAAATTCAGTTTTCGTTCAATAACCTGGTTCAAAATAACGTTAAACAAATTGTTTGGCTGAAACAATATAAATAACTGATAATCATTTATTTGATTTTTAAATTTATTTATCAATTGAATATCTACAGAACGTTGTTTATTACTTTCTATTGCTTTTTTAAAAGCTCCCAAATCTGGGTGTAAAATAGAAGATAATATCAATACTTTTGTTTGCTCGTTAATTACTTCAATAGAGAAACTTTTGGTGTTATTTCTTATGTTTTTTTCTCCTTCGATTTTTCGAATACTTGCTGTGTAATAATTTACGCCTTCTTTATTGGAAGTTAAATTTGTAGTAATTGTTTTCGAATTTTCTAATCTTGAAAACGTTACATTTTTAGAAAAAACTGTTTTTCCTCCATTGAAAATCGAAAATTTACTTTTTACAGTTGCTGTTCCTTCATAATTTAGAATTACTTCAACAGGAAATTTATTTTTTATATAACTGTATTTATTTACGTTTAACTGACTTATTTTTAAATCTTTGTATTTTGTGGTATCTCCAATTACAATTGGGTAAATGTGTTGTGTAGAGTTTATATATTCGTAATCGTTTCCAATGGTTTGGTTTCCATCGGAAATAAGTAAAACTGGTGCTTTTTTGTCTTTATTTAACTCATTTACAGAAGAAATGGCATCGTAAATATTGGTATCGTTATTATTGAAAGAAAGTGAATCTAAAACTTGTAATTGATTTCCGAAAGAAAAAGTTTTAATTTCAAACTTTTCGTTTAATTCTTTATTATCAGCAATACTATTCAATAATTCTTTTACATTATTATCTTCCTTAAAAAAGGAAACAGACTTCGAATTATCAACCAAAACTGCCAAAGTTGGTTTTGTGTTTACTAAGGTTATTTTTTCGATTGTAGGATTTATAAATAACAACAAAATCGAAAAAACACTCAATGTTTTTAGAGAAAAAAGTAAAATCGTAACTTTTCTCTTATGCTTTGCTTTATAATAATATTGAAAAAAAGCTATAGAAACAGCGAACAATAAAGCAATAATGATGTATAAAATAGTTGTTGTTTGCAATGATTTTTTATTAATACAACAAGGGAGCATGCTCCCTTGCTTTAATTCAAGAAACTAAAAGTATCTTGTTAAAGTTTACATTCCTCCATCTACAGACAATGTTTGTCCTGTAATGTAAGCACTCATGTCAGATGCTAAAAATACACAAGCATTTGCAACGTCTATAGGCTGTCCTCCTCTTTTTAAAGGAATTCCATCTCGCCAAGATTGCACTACTTTTTCATCTAATTTATCGGTCATTTCTGTTTCTATAAACCCTGGAGCAATTACATTACTTCTAATATTTCTAGAACCTAATTCTAAGGCTACAGATTTAGAAAAGCCAATAATACCAGCTTTAGAAGCTGCATAATTAGCTTGGCCTGCATTTCCTTTTAAACCAACAATAGAGCTCATATTAATAATAGAACCTTTTCTTTGCTTCATCATTGGGCGAATTACTGCTTTTGTTAAGTTGAAAACAGATTTTAAATTCACTTCGATTACTTTATCGAAATCGTCTTCAGAAATACGCATTAACAAGTTATCTTTTGTAATACCTGCGTTATTTACCAAAATATCTATAGTACCAAATTCTTGCTGTACTTCTTTTGCTAATTCTTGAGCCGCATTAAAATTTGCTGCATTCGATTGATATCCTTTTGCAGAAACTCCAAATGCTTTTAATTCTTCTTCTAATGTATTTGCAGCATCTACAGAAGAACTGTAAGTAAAAGCAACGTTTGCTCCTTGTTTTGCAAATTCAAGGGCAATACTTCTTCCAATTCCTCTTGTTGCACCTGTAATTATTGCTGATTTATTTTCTAATAATTTCATATATTATTCTAATTTATTTTTTATTTTACCTAAGGTTAGATAAATCTCTATCACCTATTATTAAATATTTTGCTTTAGAATCGATTGAAAGATTTAATAAAAAGTTATCTTTTTCATCTCTGCAAATTTTTACATCAGATTCAACTTTAATTAATTTACCATATTCATCGAAGCAACCAAGTAATTTCTCAATATCTCTTTTTGAGAAGTATTTTTTAAATTTAGGTCGACTTACAACTTCAACAAATTCGCCAATTAATTCATTTGAAAAAATTAAAGTTATTTTAATTGGTCTCTATTAATTTATCAATTTGATTCAGTTTTTTAGAAATAAGAAAACTTATCCAAAGATTTGTATCAAGTATGATTTTTTTTATTTTTCATAACGAGATGATCTCACTTCCTCAACCTCTCTTGTAATGTCTTCTAAAGAAATATCCTCATAAGGTTTATTTCTAATTTTTTCTAACAGAAAACTAAAGTCTGATTTACCTCGCTCTACATTAATTTTTATCAAATTTAAATCTGCTAAATTTTTTAAAAGCTTTTTAGCCTTTGGGTTCAAAATATCAATTCTAATAGTTTCCATTCTTTTTTTTCTAAATTTATGAAATTATTTTGATTTTTTGATAGAAATAGCAAACGATCACAGAACTTCAATTAAATAAAGAAATTCCTGAAATATTGGCTTTAACTCAATAGAAACAGGAATTTATATATTTTAATGTTAAAAATAAATGGTTACTTTAAAACACTTGCTACCATTTCTCCAATTTTAGCTGGCGAACTCACAACGTGAACTCCATTTTCTGCTAAAATTTTCATTTTTGCTTGTGCTGTATCGTCTGCTCCACCTACAATTGCTCCTGCATGTCCCATTGTTCTTCCTGCTGGTGCAGTTTGTCCTGCAATAAAACCAACAACTGGTTTTCTATTTCCATCTGCTTTAATCCATTGTGCAGCTTCTGCTTCTAAATTTCCACCAATTTCACCAATCATAACAATTGCTTCAGTTTCTGGGTCGTTCATTAACAATTCTACAGCTTCTTTTGTTGTAGTTCCAATAATTGGATCTCCACCAATACCAATTGCAGTTGTAATTCCAAAACCTTGTTTTACAACTTGGTCTGCTGCTTCGTACGTTAAAGTTCCTGATTTAGAAACAATACCAACTTTCCCTTTTTTAAAGATAAAACCTGGCATAATACCAACTTTAGCTTCATCTGGCGTAATTACACCTGGACAGTTAGGGCCAACCAATCTACAATCTTTATCTGCAATATACGCTTTTACTTTTACCATATCTGCTGTAGGAATTCCTTCTGTAATACAAATAATTACTTTAATTCCTGCATCTGCAGATTCCATAATTGCATCTGCTGCAAAAGCTGGTGGTACAAAAATAATGGAAGTATCTGCTCCTACTTTTTCTACAGACTCTGCAACTGTATTAAAAACTGGTTTTCCCAAATGTTCTTGACCTCCTTTTCCTGGTGTTACACCTCCTACAACATTGGTTCCATAATCGATCATTTGACCCGCGTGAAAAGTACCTTCACTACCTGTAAAACCTTGAACAATAATCTTTGAATTTTTATTTACTAAAACACTCATTGGTTTGTTATTTAATTTTGTTACGCAAAAATAGTTCTTTGTTCTCTTTCTAAAAAAGAATTTTATGAATTCTTTCTATCTTTTAAAAATCGTTTTATTTCTGCCATTTCTTTTAACTTTTCTCTTGATTCGGATATTGGAGTTCCAAAATAACTTTTTCCTCCTGCAACAGATTTTGTAACACCTGTTTGCCCTAAAATTATAGCTCCTTTTCCAATTGTAATTCCGCTATTGGTACCAACTTGTCCCCAAATGGTTACTTCATCTTCTATAATTACACAACCTGCAATTCCTGTTTGCGAGGCAATTAAACATTTTTTTCCAATTACAGTGTCATGCCCTACATGTACTTGGTTGTCTATTTTTGTTCCTTTTTTAATGGTTGTATCTCCAGTAACTCCTCTATCTATTGTGCAAGAAGCTCCTAAATCTACATGGTCTTCTAATACAACTCTTCCACCAGAAATTAATTTATCGAAACCTGTGGATCTATTTTTATAATAGAAAGCGTCTGCTCCTAAAACTGTATTTGCATGAATCGTAACATTATTTCCAATGACTGAATTATCGTAAATAGCTACGTTTGGATAAATTATACAATTTTTGCCAATAGTAACATTATTTCCTATAAATACGTTTGGCTGAATTATAGTGCCTTCTCCAATTATAGCACTTTCTGAAATAGATACGTTTGATGCTATAAAAGGGTTAAAATGATTGGTTATTTTATTAAAATCTCGAAAAGGATCATCAGAAATTAACAAAGATTTTCCTTCTGGACAAACTACATTTTTATTGATTAAAATAGTGGTTGCAGCAGAATTTAAAGCTTTATCGTAATATTTTGGATGATCTACAAAAACAATATCTCCTTTTTCTACAACGTGAATTTCATTAATTCCAAGGATTTCAAAATTTTTATCACCAACAAAATCAATATTTAAAATCGATGCTATTTGTTGAAGAGTTTTTGGTTTTTTAAATTTCATTCTTATTGTAGTCTACAGTCGGCAGTTTACAGTAAGCAATATTCAGTAGGCAGTTTCCGCTAAAAAACTGTCTACTAAAGACTACTTTTTTTACTCTTTAATACGTTCCTGATAAGTACCTTTGGTAGTTTCTACCTTTATTTTATCGCCTTCATTAATAAATAAAGGTACATTTACAGATGCACCAGTTTCTACTGTTGCTGGTTTTGTAGCATTTGTTGCTGTATTTCCTTTAACTCCAGGTTCTGTATGAGTAACTTCTAAAATTACACTTGCTGGCATTTCTACTGAAAGTGGCATATTATCTTCGGAATTTATAATTATGGTAACAATTTCTCCCTCTTTCATTAAACCAGGATTGTCTAAAGCAGCTTCTAACAAACGTATTTGTGTATAGTCTGCTTCATTCATAAAATGGTAAAATTCTCCATCGTGATATAAAAATTGGAATTTATGAGTTTCTACACGAACATCTTCAATCTTTCTTCCAGCAGGAAATGTATTATCTATTACTTTTCCGTTTGTAACACTTTTTAATTTCGTTCTTACAAATGCTGGTCCTTTTCCTGGTTTTACGTGTAAAAACTCTACAATTTTATATATATCGTTGTTGTATCTAATACACAATCCGTTTCTAATATCTGATGTTGTTGCCATTTATAATGTTTTGTTTTGTTTTTTGTTTCAATAAAATTTATGTACTTCTATTATATTAGTAATATTGTAAGCTAAAAATTTATCCAGCGTTAAAATATCCTTTCATAATTCCTCTGTGAGAATCTTTTATAAATTGAATAATTTCGTCTCTTTCTGGAGTTGCTTCCATTTCTGCTTCAATTATATCTATTGCTTGGGTATAATTGTAGTTTTTTTGGAATAAAATTCTATAGATATTCTGAATTTCTCTAATCTTTTCGGTTGTGTAACCACGTCTTCTTAATCCTACTGAATTAATACCAACGTAAGACAAGGGTTCTCTTGCGGCTTTTACATAAGGAGGCACATCTTTTCTTACCAAAGATCCTCCTGTAACAAAGGCATGTTTACCAACAGAAGCAAATTGATGCACTGCAACCATACCTGCTAAAACCACGTTATCGCCAATAGTTACATGACCTGCCAAAGTAGAGTTGTTTGAAAAAATACAATTATCGCCAACAAAACAATCGTGTGCAATATGACAGTATGCCATTATTAAACAATTGTCGCCAATTACAGTTTTCATTCTATCGGAAGTTCCTCTATTAATAGTAACACATTCTCGAATGGTTACATTGTCTCCAATTTCGACAGTAGTTTCTTCGTCGTCGAATTTTAAGTCTTGTGGAATTGCAGAGATTACTGCTCCAGGAAAAATTCTACAGTTTTTACCAATTCTAGCACCTTCCATAATGGTTACATTCGAACCAATCCAAGTTCCAGAACCAATTGTTACATTGTTATGTATGGTTGTAAAAGGTTCTATTACAGCATTTCTAGCAACTTTTGCTTGTGGATGAACGTATGCTAAAGGTTGATTCATAATTTATTTTTTTCTTGCAATTTGCGCCATTAATTCTGCTTCTGCAACCAATTTACCATTTGCATAGGCATAAGCTTGCATGTGGCAAATTCCTCTTCTAATTGGTGTAATTAATTCTGCTTTAAATATTAATGTATCTCCAGGTAATACTTTTTGTTTGAACTTAACATTGTCCATTTTCATAAAATATGTTAAATAATTTTCTGGGTCTGGAACTGTACTTAAAACTAAAATTCCACCACATTGTGCCATTGCTTCTACTTGCAAAACTCCTGGCATTACTGGTGCTCCTGGAAAATGTCCAACAAAGAAATTTTCGTTCATTGTTACGTTTTTCAACCCCACAACATGTTTGTCTGATAGTTCGATAATTCTATCGACCAATAAAAAAGGAGGTCTGTGAGGTAAAATATCCATTATTTGATGAATGTCTAATAATGGTGGTTGATGTAAATCGTATTGTGGAACGTTGTTTCGCTTTTCTGCCTTAATAATTTTTGCTAATTTCTTAGCAAAATTTGTATTTACTAAATGCCCTGGTTTGTTCGCAATTACTTTTCCTCTAATTCGAGTTCCTGTTAATGCCAAGTCTCCAATTACATCTAATAATTTATGTCTTGCAGCTTCGTTTGCCCAATGTAGTGTTAAATTATCTAAAATTCCGTTTGGTTTTACAGAAATATCTTCTTTATTAAAGGCTTTTTTTAATTTTTGCATTGTATTTTCCGATAATTCTTTATCTACATATACAATTGCATTGTTTAAATCGCCACCTTTTATTAAATCGTTTTCTAATAACATTTCAATTTCATGTAAAAAACTGAATGTTCTTGCATCTGCAATTTCCTTCTTAAAATCAGAAATTTTTTCTAAAGTAGCATTTTGGGTTCCTAAAATTTTCGTACCAAAATCTACCATTGTAGTTATTTGATAATCATCTGATGGCATTAAAATAATCTCACTTCCAGAAACCTCATCTTTGTAAGAAATAATTTCTTTAACAATATACTCTTCTACTTCTGCATCTTGCTCTTCGATTCCTGCTTTTTCTAAAGCTTCAACAAAATATTTCGAAGAACCATCCATAATTGGTGGTTCTGAAGAATCGATTTCTATTAACAGGTTATCGATATCTAAACCAACAGCAGCAGCTAAAACATGCTCGGAAGTTTGTATTTGAACACCATTTTTCTCTAAATTTGTTCCTCTTTGTGTATTTACCACATATTCTGCTCTTGCCTCAATTGTTGGTGTGCCTTCTAAATCTACTCTACTAAAAGCAAAACCATGATTTACAGGAGCTGGTTTTAAAACCATATTAACAGTATTACCTGTGTGAAGCCCTACACCAGATAAACTTACTTCTTTTTGAATCGTTTTTTGTTTCTTACTCATTATAATTCCTCTTTTTGAGACTTAACTACTTTTTCTATATGATTTATTCTATCTACAATAGATGGTAATTTTTTAAAATAAACAGAACTTCTATTATAATCTATGGCTTTAAATGCTGGTGAACCATTTAAAATTTCATCATCTTTAATATTTTTGGAAATTCCTGCTTGTGCTAATATTTTAACGTTATTCCCTATTTTAAGATGTCCAGAAATTCCTACCTGTCCTCCAAACATACAGTTTTCGCCTACTTTTGTAGATCCTGCAATTCCTGTTTGAGATGCAATTACAGTGTTTTTTCCAACTTCTACATTATGCGCAATTTGTATTTGATTGTCTAATTTTACTCCTCTCCTTATTATTGTTGAGCCCAGTGTTGCTCTATCTATGGTTGAGGCAGAACCAATATCTACATTATCTTCTATAACAACATTTCCAATTTGCGGAATTGCCTTATATTCTCCATTTTCATTAGGTGCAAAGCCAAATCCATCTGCACCAATTACACAGCCTGAATGTATTTTACAATTATTGCCAATTACAGTTTCCGAATAAATTTTTACTCCAGCAAAAATAGTGGTATTATCACCTATAATTACATTATCTCCAATATAAGAATTCGGATAAATTTTTACATTATTTCCTAATTTTACATTTTCTCCAATGTAAGCAAATGCTCCTATATATTCGTTTTTGCCAATTTTTGCAGTTTCTGAAATAAAACTTGGTTGCTCTCTGCCTTGTTTATTGTTTTTTACTTCGTTATAAAATTCTAATAATTTAGAGAAAGATTTATACGCATTTTCAACTTGAATTAAAGTCGCACTAATTTCTTTTTCTGGAACAAAACTCTTGTTAACAATAACTACAGAAGCTTTTGTTGTATATAAATACGAGTTGTATTTTGGATTCGATAAAAAAGTTAAAGAGCCTTTTTTACCTTCTTCTATTTTAGATAGGGTAGATACTTCTTCATTCGGATTTCCCAAAATGTTGCCCTCTAAAATATCGGCTATTTGTTGTGCTGTAAATTTCATCAAACGCAAAAATATAAAAATAATACGGTTTTGGCTAATCTCAAATTATTTTGGATAACAAATAAAGTGTTTTATAACAGGCTTTGTTAATGCTTGTAAATTTAATTGGTCGGATGCTTTTGCAATATCTTTTAATTTTCCTTTTTTATTTAAAATTAAAACTGGTTTTTCTAAATTATACGCCTGATTTCTAATTTGCTGTGTAAAAACAAAAAAACGTGCTTCTTCTTTTGAAATCTGTAATTTCTTAACTGCTTTTAATTTCTTTTTTTCGATATAAGATGTATCGAAAGCATCTTTTTGAATTTCGATTCGTAGCAGGTTTCTATCGACAATCATTTTTGCTAACAATGATAAAGTTTTATCATCGTGATTTACCCATTCTTTTATGGCTGATAAAATATCGTAATCGTCTAACTTAGAAAACATTTCTAAAGTTTCTCTGGTAAAATTATTAGCATTAATTTGATGGTATAAAAAATAATGAAGCGCAGAACTTGCATACAACTCCACTCCTTTTTCTGCCAATTCTTTGGCTCTTTTTAAAACATTTACCAAAATATTTTCTGCAACCAAACCTGTTTTATGCAAATATACTTGCCAGTACATTAATCGCCTGGCAATTAAGAATTTTTCTACGGAATAAATTCCTTTTTTCTCGATTACTAATTCATCGTTTTTCACATTCATCATTGCTATTAAACGATCTGATGAGATGTTTCCTTCTGTTACACCTGTGTAAAAACTATCTCTTTTTAAGTAATCTAAACGATCTATATCTAACTGACTCGAAATTAACTGACCTAAGAATTTACGTGGATTTTTACCTTCGAAAATTTCGATAGCTAACGTTAATTCTCCATTAAATTCGTCATTTAATTTCTTCATAAATTTTAAAGAAATTTCCTCATGAGAAATTCCACTAACAATGCTGTGTTCTAAAGCGTGCGAAAATGCACCATGACCAATATCGTGCAGCAAAATTGCCAGATATAATGCTTTTTCTTCTTCTTCTGTAATTTCGACTTGTTTAAATCGTAAAACACGAATTGCTTTTTGCATTAAATGCATACAACCAATGGCGTGATGAAAACGTGTATGGTTCGCTCCTGGATAGACTAAATTAGAAAACCCCATTTGTGTTATTCTTCGCAATCGCTGAAAATATGGATGCTCTATTATGTCGAAAATTAGTGAATTTGGTATTTGAATAAATCCGTAAATAGGATCGTTTAATATTTTAAGTTTGTTGGGCGTTTTTTTCTTCAAATTGATAAAAATTTATCTATACAATGCAAAGTACAACATATTGCCACAATTGCGCAAGTTTTAATTTAGATTGAAGAGTAAAAATTAAATCAAATTTAAAATTATTCTGAAATTATTTTGCTAAAAATTGCAGAAATTTACACAAATTAATGTTTTTAAAAACCTTAACATTTTAAAATATAGATTTTTAATTCAATCTCATTTCTTTATTTTAATTCGTGAATTCGTGGCAAGACATCAAAAAAATAAATTCTGAATTAATTACAGCTGATTATAAAATTATTTTGGCAATATTTTATCATTTCAAAATGAATAAAAATGTAACAAATGGGTATTTTTAACGTTCAGAATAAAACGAAAAGACACGATGAGCAACATACAAATTTTATGGGTTGATGATGAAATTGAATTATTAAAACCACACATTCTATTTTTAGAGCGTAAAGATTATAAAGTTACAACCTGTACAAATGGTGCTGATGCCATAGATTTAGTTTCCGAAAATAATTTTGACATTGTTTTTTTGGATGAAAATATGCCAGGTTTAACGGGATTAGATACACTTGCAGAAATTAAACAAAAACAAGCCAATTTACCTGTGGTAATGATAACCAAGAGTGAGGAGGAATATATTATGGAGGAGGCAATTGGTTCTAAAATTGCAGATTATTTGATAAAACCCGTAAATCCGAGTCAGATTTTGTTGAGTCTGAAGAAAAACCTAGACAATTCTCGTTTGGTTTCAGAAAAAACAACTTCCAATTATCAGCAAGAGTTTAGAAAAATTTCAATGGATTTGGGTATGGTAAATTCTTATGAAGATTGGATTGAGCTTTATAAAAAGCTAATTCACTGGGAATTAGAATTAGAAAACATTAGCGACCCTGGAATGTTGGGCATTTTAGAAAGCCAGAAACAAGAAGCAAATTCGCAGTTTTTTAAGTTCATTAAAAAAAATTATGAAGATTTTTTAACGGCACACGATAAACCGACTTTTTCGCATACTTTATTTAAAGATTACGTGGTTCCAGAGTTGAAAAAAGACCAAGGTGTTTTATGGGTTGTAATAGATAATTTACGTTACGACCAATATAGAATTTTAGAACCTTTAATTAACAATCATTACAAAAAGGACGAAGAATACACGTATTTTTCTATTCTGCCAACTGCAACTCAATATGCAAGAAATGCCATTTTTGCTGGATTAATGCCTTCAGAAATGGAGAAAAGGCATCCTAATTATTGGAAAAATGACACAGAAGAAGGTGGAATGAATTTGTTTGAAAATGAATTTCTAACAGCTCAAATAAAACGTTTAGGTTTAGATATTAAACACGAATATTATAAAATTTCTTCACTTAAAAGTGGAAAAGAATTGGCAGATAATTACAATGGAACCAAAGAAAACGATTTAACAGCAATTGTTTATAATTTTGTAGATATTCTTTCGCATTCTAAAACAGAAATGGAAGTAATTAAAGAATTAGCAGGCGATGACAAGGCTTATAGAAGTTTAACGTTGAGTTGGTTTAAAAATTCTCCATTGTTTGAAATCATCCAAAAAGCACAAAATTTAGGGCAAAAATTAATTATTACCACAGATCATGGAACGATAAATTGTAAAAATCCAACAAAGGTAATTGGCGATAAAAACATTAGTTCCAATTTGCGTTACAAAACTGGAAGAAGCCTTTCTTACGAAGAGAAAGATGTGTATGCTGTAAGAAACCCAAAAGATATTTTCTTGCCAACAATAGCTATGAATAGTCCTTTTATTTTTGCAAAAGAAGATTTGTTTTTTGCCTATCCAAACAATTTTAATCACTTTGTAAAATATTATAAAAACACATACCAACATGGAGGTATTTCTTTGGAAGAAGTAATTATTCCTTGTGCAGTTTATAGTCCGAAATAGATTAGTAGGCAGTTGGCAGTCTCAGTTTTCAGTAGCAGTATTATCTGAACAAAATAAAAAAAAGCTTTGCACTTTGCGTTTCTCTCAAGAGATTTTAAGTCTCAGTAGAGCTATGTTTTCTATAAATCTATGTGGTAAAATTTAAAAAATAGATAGTAAAATGAAAAAAACTTTCTCAATACTTTTTCTTTTCTTATCAATAAATAGTGCTTTCGCACAAGTTGATGAAGATAAACTATCAAACTCTGCTTTAGAACTCACAAAAGACAAAGTTGTTTACGACCCAAGTTATTTCTCTATTGATTACCCAAATGGAGATGTGCCAAAAGGAAAAGGCGTTTGTACAGATGTGGTAATTAGAGCTTATAGAAAATTGGGAATCGATTTGCAGAAAGAAGTTCATGAAGACATGAAACAAAATTTCGATATGTATCCTAAAATATGGGGATTAAAACGAACTGATAAAAATATAGACCATAGAAGAGTGCCTAATTTAATGACCTTTTTCTCTCGAAAAGGAACTGTAAAAACCAACTCTAAAAACCCAAAAGATTATATTCCTGGAGATATTATTTGTTGGAATTTAGGTGGTGAAATAACGCATATTGGAATCGTCGTAAATAAAAAATCTAGAGATGGAAAACGTTTTATGATTGTCCATAATATTGGTGCTGGACAAGTTTTACAAGATTGTTTGTTCGATTTTAAGGTAATTGGGCATTATAGATATAATGATTAATAGACAGTTACAGTCTTAGTTTTCAGTGAGTTTTGTACTTTTTTTAATTCTGATATAAAAATAAGTGTAAGTTCGTCTACTTTTTTAAACTCAATATCCCCAGTAATTAATGGAAAATCTAAATGAAGTGCTGTTGCAATAATGATACTATCTGGTAATTTGGTATTGTAAGTTTTACGAATTCTAATTGTATCTTGTTTTATAGCATCATTTATAGTAATAGACCTACATTGCTGAACAAATTCTTTAATTACTTTTTCTTCTTCATCTGTAATTCCTTTATATGCTAAAAGTTCTAATTCTGTAATAATAGAAATATATAGTTGTTACCATTTAACAATTCAGCTAAGGTTTCATCTCCACTTAGTAAATAAAGAATAATATTAGTATCTAAAAATATCTTATTACCACTCATTACGCAAATCTCTTTGTATGTCTAAAGCGTCTTTATGAAGGTTAATTTTAGCTACATATTTATAAACATCGATTCCTTTCGGTTTTATTTTTTTTGATAACTTTTCAAGTATGTTCTTTAAATTATTTTTAGTTTCCCCTTGTTTTATAACCATTACCATAGTTTTATGGTTTTACATTATCAACAAATATACAATTTCTATTCCGCTTTTTAATCTGTAATTATTTAACCCAAAAAAACAACTTCACTAAATTAATTAGAAAATGTATTCTTTACTATTTATATCTTTTTTAGAGATTTTAAACTAAATACTGCAAGTGAATACTGAATACTTTTATTTATTTTTGTTTTTATGAATAAAAACTATTCTTTAGAAGATTTGCAAGAAATTGCAAAAGCAATTATTACTTCAGTAGAAAATAAAACTTTATTATTTTACGGAAAAATGGGTGTTGGAAAAACAACACTTATCAAAGAAATTTGTAAGCAGTTAAGTGTTTTAGACAATATCTCCTCTCCTACTTTTTCTTTAGTTAACGAGTATAAAACGTCTCAAAACACTAAAGTTTTTCATTTCGATTTTTATAGAATTGAAGATGAAAATGAAGCGTTAGATATGGGAATTGAAGATTATCTATACAATAACGATTGGTGTTTAATTGAATGGCCAGAAAATGTCGAAAATTTATTACCTTTAGAATCCGTAGCAATTCATTTATCTACTTTAGAAAATGGGCAACGTAACATTCAACTAAAATAACCAAATTATGAATTCATTTTCTCCATTTAGTAAAGAAGAACTAATTCCGCAAGAAGAAAAATTAGAAATTAAAAAGCAAAAGGGAGAATTGTTTATTGGCTTGCCAAAAGAAACACAATTAAGTGAAAAAAGAGTTTGTTTAACGCCAGATGCTGTGGCTGCTTTAACCACAAACGGACATCGAATTGTTATAGAAACTGGTGCAGGAGATGGTTCAAATTATACAGATAAAGAATATTCTGAAGCTGGTGCAAAAATATCTTACAATGTAGAAGAGGCTTTTAAATGTAATATTATTTTAAAAGTTGCACCACCCACTGAAAATGAAATTAAGTTTATAAATTCGAATGCGATTTTAATTTCTTCATTGCAATTAAAAACACAATCTAAAAAATATTTCGAGTGTTTGGCTAAGAAAAAAATTACAGCGATTGCTTTCGATTATATAAAAGACGAACACGATTCGTACCCAATTGTAAAATCGTTAAGTGAAATTGCAGGAACTGCTTCCATTTTAATTGCTGGCGAATTAATGAGCGGCGTTAATAAGGGTAATGGTTTATTATTTGGTAATATTGGTGGAGTTCCACCAACAAGTGTTGTAATTTTTGGAGCTGGAACTGTGGGTGAGTATGCTGCAAGAACAGCCATCGGTTTAGGTGCAAGAGTTAAAGTTTTTGATAATTCTATTAGCAAATTAAGAAAATTACAAGATTGTTTGCATACACCTATATACACTTCTACGATTCAGCCAAAGTCTGTTTTAAAAGCATTAATGCGTTGTGACGTTGCCATTGGAGCTATTAGAGGAAAAAATAGGTCGCCCATTTGTGCCACTGAAGAAATGATTGAAAAAATGAAAGAAGGTGCTGTTGTTGTAGATGTTAGTATTGATAGAGGTGGCTGTTTTGAAACCTCAAATGTAACAACACATAAAACGCCTACCTTTGTAAAGCATGGAGTTATCCATTATTGTGTACCAAATATTCCTGCGAGATATGCAAGAACAGCTTCTGTTTCTATTAGTAATATTTTTACTCCATATTTATTAAATATTGCTGAAGAAGGTGGTTTCGAAAATACTGCCAGGTTCGATAAAAGTTTAAGAAACGGAATGTATTTTTATCACGGAATTCTTACTAATAAAACAGTGGCAGATTGGTTCGATTTGCCTTTTAGAGATATTAATTTGTTAATTCTTTAAAGGTTTAAACGCAAAGAAATAAGTAGAGTACTTATTATTTGCATACATACAGTCTTGAAATTTTATGTCAAACAATTTATAAGTCTTTTTTTTATTAATCTAAATATCCATGTGTTTTAATAAAGTCTAATAATTCATCTTTTTTACTTCTACTAATTGGTATTTTTGCATCATCACAAACAACCACTTGATTTCCTTCTATATGAGTAATAAATTTAACGTTTACAATGTATGAACGATGTATTCTAATAAATTGATTGGAAGGTAGGTTATCCATAAGTTTGCTTAACGATAATCGGGAAACAACTCTTTTGTTTTTAATATTAACTTTTACATATTCTCCAAAGCTTTCTATAAAAAAAATTTCAGAATGATCTAATTTTATAATTTTCCCATCTTGTTTTAAGAATAGATATTTGCTCTTTTCTTCCTTTTCTATTGGTATAGATATTTTTTTAAAATAATTATTTTCTCTATTTAAAACGTATGAATTATTATTTACAATATCAACAAATTTATTGACAGTTTTAATAAAACGACTGAAAGCTATAGGTTTAATTAAATAATCAAAAACATTGTTAAGCTCATAACTGGCAACTGCAAACTCTGAATAAGCTGTAGTAAATACAGTATAAGGTGGGTTATTTAAAGATTTTATAAAATCGAACCCATTTATATTTGGCATTTCAATATCTATAAATAATATATCAATTTCATTTTTAGACAAAATACCTTGAGCCTTTATTGCATTATCGCAAACATCTTGCAATATTAATGTTGGGTTTAATCTTTCTATGTAATCTTTCAAGAGTTCTCTAGCCAGAGGCTCATCATCAACCACTAAACATTTTAATTTCATAAATTTATAGTTAATTTTAAGTTATAATCATTTATATTATCCTTAATTTCAATACTATGTGCGTTTGGGTATATATATTGTAATTGTTTAATAACATTCTGGTTACCAATATTGTTAGATAATATTCTGTTTTTATTAGTTGGTTTAGAATTTTTAGCAGTAAAAAATAGTGTATTGTCTTCTAAAATAAACTCAAGTTTTACCCAAGCATTTTTGTTATTATAAATATCGCTATGTTTAATAGCATTTTCAACAAAAGAAATTAATAACATAGGAGCAATTTTGTGATGAGGAAGTATATTCTCATGATAAAAATCAATATTATTATCTGTGGTAAACCTTGTCCCATATAAACGAATATAATCTTGTATTAGTTTTATCTCCTTGCTAAGGTATACTCTATTCTTTGCTCCTTCGTAAATTAAATACCTCATTATTTTCGATAGATTGTCGACCATAAGAGCTGCCTTTGGACTATTTTTATAAGATAACGAATAAATACTATTTAATATGTTAAAAAGAAAATGAGGCGTTATTTGTCCTTTTAAAAACTTGAGTTCTCCTTCTAATTTTAAGTTATTTTTTTCTAAAATTTCTTCCTTGTGCTTTGCGTCTACCCACTCACTAGAAAAATACATTGCACCGCTTGAAATAATAAGCACACATGTGGTCATAAATTCAACAAATAATCTGCTACTTAAAGAAATATTATAAGTACCTCCTTTTAGATAAATAGAATAGAAAAGCATTTCTTCTAATATTGCTAAAAAAAGAATTACAGTAATACTTGCTATATACAATAGATATTTTTTTTGCGAAAGAAGTAACCGAGATAGATATTTATAATGAAAATAAAATATTATCGCATCAAACACAAACCTACTGATAGTGTTAACTTTAATGTTATTCTCCCTCAATTCATCATTTAAGACATATTCTAATAGAATAAAAAGTAATAAGAAAAGAGTCCAAAAGATTAATTGTACTACTAGCTTAAATTGACTTCGAGATATTGGTGTCACAACTCATTAATTTAAACGCAAAAGTATTGATATTACCCAAAACAACCTATAGATTATATTACTCAATGCAACGCTTGTACTTTATTAGCTTCTCAATGGTATAATTTTAACAGTAGATGGAACATTATTTAATATAAACAGTAAAATACACTTAACTTTTATAAATATGCAACTTAATGCGTTTTAGAATACAACCATTGCACATTTTTTTTTGCAATGTAGACAAGCCATAGATTTGTTTTAAATTAAAAAAAACAATAACTATGTTAATTTCTAAAAGTTATAAGCTTATACTTATAATAATTACTTTTTTATCTGTAGGATCAATAACCTATAAATTATTGCCACTATCGAAATACATCGATGATTTCCATGCTGAAAACATGTATCATTTAACACAAAGTTATTATTTAAAGAACAATAGTAATGGCGTTTTTATAGAGACCTATTTGCCTGTAAGTAATGATCGCCAACGTATAAGCAATTATAATAAACAAAGAGAAAATAAATTTGCTGAAAATAGTTCTGATTTACTACCAACAAAAAAATACGAAGGCAATAATGTAAAAGGTATATGGAAAACCGAAAAAAACGACTCGTATTTAAACATCGAATATAAATACATATTTGAAGGAAAGTCAAAAACGTACACTATACCTAATACCTTTAAACCTTATAGTAATAAATACGATTCTCTTTTAAAGAGCGATAAATTGATACAATCAAACAATACAGAGATTCATAAGCTAGCAAATAGTTTAACAAAAGAATGTAAAAATGATAAAGAAAAGATGCATGCAATTTTCGATTTTGTATACAAAATGCCTTCTGCACCTATTATTACAAAAACAGATGCAATTAGTGCGTTAAAACAGAATCGCGCATCATGCAATGGCAAAAGCAGATTGTTAACTGCGCTCTCTAGAACACTTGGTTATCCCGCAAGAATAAAAGGAGGTATTATAATGCAAGAAAATCAGAAACGCACCTCACATGCATGGGTTGAAGTAATAATTGATGATAAAGCTGTTCCTTTTGATGCACTTAATGGACATTTTGGTTTTTTACCTGCAAATTATTTAGAACTCTACGAAGGTGATAAGTCCCTGATTACGCGTAGTCCTGGAATACAATTTGATTACAATTATAAGATAGAAGAAAAGAACAAAATACCATTTCTAAAATTAAGTATAAGTCAAATAAACGATATTTCTCCAATATCTCTTGGTAAACTAATTGAACATAAAGTTATCTCTGTAAAGGGTTTACTTTTGTTATTAATGCTACCATTAGGTGGTTTAGTTGTTGCTTTTTTAAGAAATGTTATTGGTATAAAAACGTTTGGAGTGTTTTTACCTGTTTTAATTGCATTCTCATTAATAGAGACTGGGTTTGTAAAAGGAATTTTGCTTTTCGTATTTTTAATATTATTAGTAGGAGCTGTAACTACACCTTTTGATAAATTGAAGTTATTAAGCACCCCTAAATTCGTTATTTCACTAACAATAATGGTTTTAGTTATGGTTTTAGGCTCATACTTAGGAGTAAGTACAGGGGCAAGTTGGTTAACTTCTTTAACCTTTTTTCCAACAATAATCCTTGCCATGTCTGCTGAACGTTTTACGAATTTAATAGCAGAAGATGGGTTTCAAAAAGCAACATCTATTCTCTTTCAAACATTAATAGCTGTTTGTTGTTGTTTCTTTCTACTAAACAACCAATGGGTATCTTCTATACTTATTTTATTTCCAGAAATACTAATGTTAGTTATAGTTATAGCAATGTTGCTTGGAAAATACGTTGGATTTCGACTAACTGAATTATTTCGCTTTAAAAAATTAATAACAATAAAAACAAGAATTTATGCTTAATAAAATTTTTAAAATACAAAACCCTTTAGGAGTTATAGGTATTAACAAAAGAAATTTAGAATTAATTTATCCAAATAATAAGAAAAGAGATTATTCTCTTGCAGATGATAAAGTAAAAACAAAAGAAATACTTCATAAGAATAATATTGCTTGTGCTGAAACATACGCTGTAATTAAAAAAATAAGCGAGATAAAACAAAAATGGGAATCTTGCAAAAGATATAAAGCACTAGTAATAAAACCTTCTAATGGATTTGGTGGTGAAGGTATTAAGGTTTTAAAAAAATCTATAGATGGCAAATGGATTAGTGGTGGTAATCCGATTTCAGAAATCAAAATATTTCAACATATTACTAGTATTGTTTCAGGTGTATTCTCGATGACCTCAAACGACTCATGTCTTATTGAAGAATGTATAATACCACATCCTTTCTTTGCAGAAATATATGGTGATGGTGTTCCAGATTTTAGAATTATTACCTATAAAGGAACTCCTGTTATGTCTATGCTTAGAATGCCAACATCAAAATCTAATGGAAAAGCAAACTTGCATCAAGATGGAGTTGGTATTGGTATTAATATGCTTACTGGCAAATTAACACAAGTTTTTGATGGTAAAAGATATAGTGATCATCATCCAGATAAACCAGCAAAGGTAAGTGGAAAGCCTATTCCATATTGGGATAAAATATTACAACTCTCTATTGATACTGCTATGGTTTTTCCTTTACATTATTTGGGAATAGATATTGTTATCGATAAAATTAAAGGACCACAAATAATGGAAATCAACGTACGCCCAGGACTAGCAATTCAATCGGTAAACAAATGTGGAATGACTAAAGCTATAAAATTATTAGTAGAGTAATAAAATACTTAATAAACAATATTATGAAAACAGAAGTATTAAGTCTTATTTGTCTTTTTTTAACTATACTAATAAGCGGACAAACAAAACATAAATTTAAAACAAGAACTTTAACTGGTTATGAATATAATTATTTTAAAAGTCCTGAAGAAATTCTTAGAGGTGGTAAGTTATTTACAAAAGATAAACTTATTAAAAGTAGTGCCTATCAAGATATAAAAGTTAATTATAGCTATAAATACAAATATAATCTTCATAAAATTAATTTTAGTACAACTCCAAAAACTAGGCTATTTTATAACAATAGTAACGACAGTTATTGGAGTTTACATACAAACTTAAAATACACGTACAATCTTATAAAGCGAACAAAGTTATTTTTAAATACATCTTTTTTAAGAATGGCTAGAAAAGGGTTAGATGGAGATCAAGATGTGCTTGTAAATCCACTTGGATATAGCAACTATGGTTTAAATGTAGGAGTGTTTTTTAAACCTATTAACAAAAATAGTACTACAATAGAAACTTTTTTTAAATTTAGAGATTATGATAAATTTGGCACTAGAGATTTAGAGTACAAAGAATTTGGTGTTCAGTTAAATACTGTACAATCATTTAAACCTAATAAACTTATTCATAAATATGGAATTACAAGTAGTTTTAGAAAGCGAGACTATAAAGTTTTTAATGCAGCATCTACTAAACCCAACAAAGAACGAAATTGGAATTTAATATATGCAATGGCTTTTTACCAGTACCCTATAAGTAAGAAGTTAAAAGTTAAATCTGGTTATTATTATTTAACCCGAATTGATAAATTAAATAATAAATCTGGATATAAACAACATGGACCTTCTCTACAAATTAAATTTAGGTCAAAGAAAACTATTCTTAGCACTTCATTTAAATATCTTAGTAGAAATTATGCAAATCTTAAAAGTAAGAATAATGATGGATTTATTGGCGAGAAAATTAAATATAAATATTTTGAATTCTCTGCTAATATGTCTCATAAATTAGGCAAAAATGGTTTTTATTTAACCGCAAATGCATACAGTATGCTAAGATCAACCAACTTTACAAATATACGTGCACGATCTTTTAGAGGGTATAGAAACCAATATGCAGGAGTTGGTGTTAAATGGGAACTAAAATAATACAAGCTTATTTATTTTAGAATGATTTTTATGTCTTTTACAATTTTAACATTTAAGACAGTTTTAAAAGAAAAACGAGAATTAAATAATATTAAAAAAAAAATCGTTTTCTGCAATAATTATCGACATACTTATACTCTTTATTTTCGAAGTTTTAACAAAAAACTTAATTAAAAATACTCAAAAAAAACATTAACTAGTCTTAAGAAAACACATAATGAAAGCAATCTTTAAAATATTAATCTTAATTATATTTATTTTTAAATTTACAATATCTTTTTCTCAAAAAAATAAAGATAAAGAAATTATAGGGCAAAAAGTAACCATAAAAATTAAAGGAACAAAAACTAAAGGAGCAAAAACTAAAGCAGCAAAAATTAAATTTAGAGCTAGAGTAGATACTGGTGCTAAAACAACATCTATAAACGCGAAAAACATAAAAAAGAAAGGTAAATATGTAAAATTTAGTATTGTAAATAGAAAAGGTAAAAAAATTTCTATAACAAAAAAAATTATCGATGAAAGAGTGGTTTTTAATGCTGAAAAAAAAGAGAAAAGAATCTTTGTTTACTTAACACTAGTATATAAAAAAACTTCTAGAAAAGTCTTAGTTGATTTAAATGACAGATCAACATCAACCTATAAAGTTTTACTTGGCAGAAATTGGCTGAATGGAAAGTATATAGTAGATGTTAGTTTAAAGTAATTAAGAAAACTATTTCTATTGAGTTTAGATTTATTAAAAATTTACGGTTCAATAAATTCCATAAATAACACCAAAACTACTTAAAAAAACCACTCATTTTACATAAATTTGCATTTCAAAATTCAAAAATGTTAGTAAAGAGAATTTTTTATTATTTAATTGGTTTAGCTATTGGATCTGTGGGAGTTTATTTTTTCTGGCAAAAGAAAAATGCAACTTTCGATTATGGAATGGACGCCAGAACTCTTAAAACAATTCGAATTAAAAGTCGTTTTTTTTCTGATGACGCAAAAAATACAATGCAGAAATTTGATATTGATACTTTAAAAATTTCTACAATTCTAACAAATGGAGATGTAGATTTCGGCAAAAGTAAACCAAGACAAAAGCCTTGTGCAGAATACTTTGTTACTGGAAAAGACAGTTTAAGGAATGTACATTTGTACGTAAAACGTTGCGATTCTACCTCTACTATCGAGAAGGTTATTGTTGATTAAGTTAACCAAATTCTTCTACAGACAGGAATTTGGTTAGTTAAATCTATTTATATGGGTTGGTTGACAACTAAGAAATAATGGATCTCTAACAATAACTATAAGTAATTATTTGTTCTTGCCTACTTACAAAAATTGTTTCGGGTTTTCTATTTGGTTTTTATTTGATAATTTTAGTGTTTATTAGACGTGACGTTGATATGACGTTGACATGACGTTGATATGACGTTGACATGACGTTGACATGGCACTAGTATCTCTTTTATATGTTTACAAATTGGGTAATTTATTTTTTTTGAATTTAGTTAAAACTATATACTTTAGTACTTTTTGCTTTGATTTCTAAAAATATTTTAATCACGAATTTGCTAATGTAATTTAAATTAGTAATATTATGATTTAAAGAAAAGTGTGGTTAAAAAGTTAATCTATTTAGGTTTTGATTACGTTGTAAAGGTTTGTCTTTTAATTGGTAGTTATAAAAATTAATAGGTGTTGTAAATTTTATTCGCCATTTATCTTTTTTGTATTGTGTTTGTAAATTAAAATAGACTTTAGAATGTGTCTAATCTAAATTGTTTTCAAAATTTTTAGTTGTATTTTCTGATGTAAAAATTACACTTTCTAAATTTTGTTTTTCAAACTGAAAACCTACTTTAGGGTTAAAAGTAAATTGCTTCTATCTTTTTGTGAAACCTAAAGAATTGTTCGTGTAAAATGTATTAAGTTTAACGTTTTGAATACCTTTTTCATAGGCATTACCATTATTTAATAAGTTACAAGACGTTATTTAATAGAATTGTAGCTAAGGGTTAAGGGTAAGAGCAAAAAATTAGCATTAATAGCAGTAAAACAGGCCTTTGCTATCGTTAAAAATGGAATTCCGTAGATGATACTTTTAGAAGTACTTTGGTTGAAAATTAAGTCTATTTTACTTGTTTTTTACCTGAGTTATTTGTTAACTGCTGGCATTATTTATTGTTAAATAATTCTTTTAATTTTTCTTCTAACTTTTGTCCCCTTATAAATCTTGCGATGATTACACCGCTCTTATCAATCAAGAAATTATCGGGAATATCTCTAACTCCATAAATCATGGCAGCTTGGTTACTATTTCCTTTTAAATCACTTACATTTTCCCAATTAAGACCATCGTTTTCTATGGCTTTTCTCCATTTTTCTTTGTTGGTATCTAGTGATACTCCGAAAATTTCAAACCCTTTGTCTTTGTATAGATTGTATTGTTGAACCAGTTCTGGATTGAAACTTCTACAAGGACCACACCAAGAGGCCCAAAATTCTATGAGAGTGTACTTTTTATGTATTTGAGAGAGCTTTGTGATTTCCCCATAGATATTGGATTGTTCAATATCTACAAATTTGTTTCCTATTTTTAAGTTTTTATTCTTAGAAATAAACTCTTCTATTGCATTTGCTTCTTCAGTAGATTTTAAGTCCGAATTTAAATATGAGAAAACTATGGCTGTTTTTTCACTTCCCATTCGTTCTTTTGACCAGTTTAAGCGAGTGAGGCTTTCGTAAGAATTGGGATAATCTTGAATGAACTTATTATTAATTTCAATTTCTATGTTTTGCATTTTTTCATAAATCTTAAAAAGGGAATCTCGATTTTTCTCTGTAACCTTTGCTTCGAGCTTTTCCATTTCTTTAAAAATAGAGTCTTTTCTTTTTAAAAGTATTTCCGATTCTTTCTGTGTTTCTGAACCTTTTATTTTTCCTTTAGAAAAGTTGCCTTTCTTACCAATGAAATTTATTTGTTTGTTCTCAAGCCAAAATGTCTTATCATCTTTGCTTTCGATTATTCTTAAATGTGCCAATCTTGGACGGCTTAAATTCCCTTTAAATTGGAATTCTTCATTGATTACAAATGTGGAATCAGCTATTTGATTTGTCTTTGGGTAGAGGTACAATAAAACTTTAGTGCTGTCGGATACATTTTCTGCAAATCCATTAATTAAATATCCTTTGTTTTTAGATTTGTCTTGACAAGAAGAAAATAATGCTGTTAGTAAAATTATTGTTACGATGTACTTCATTTCGTTTTTTGCTTCTGACTAACGTAAAATTAAATTCTTGTTTTTCAAGGGGTTGTGTTTAGCTCTAAATCGTCATTTGTTATTCCAAATTTAGTGATTTGTTTCTTCATTCTTTTAACGATACCTAATTTTCTTTTTTGGTCAAGGTAGAGATAGCCTTCTGGATTTTGGTATGGGATTCCTTTTGTGACCATATTCCAAATGATGACTGCTAATTTTCTTGCTGTTGCAGTGATGGCCGAGACACGGCCTTTTCTGAAGTTGATTCTATGGAAAAAATCCCGCAGTGGTGTGCTGTCTTTTAAATTACCAATGGAGTTTGCTGCATTTCGCAGAGCAATTTTGAGTCTGTTGCTTCCTTTCCCTATTTTGCTGGATAGCACTTTTCCACCACTTACTTTGTTGTTGGGCGCCAGCCTAAGCCAAGATGTAAATTGTTTTGCGGAATTAAACTTTTTGATTCCATCAAAACCTACTTCACTCATAATGGTAAGGACGGTATTGTAACTCATACCTTCTATGGCTAAAAGGTCTACACCTTTGAACATTTGGTAGGATTTTAAATTGATGTCTATGTCTTTAGGAGTGTTTTTGTTAACGCGTTTATACGGTTTCTTATCGATATAATGTTCTTGTTTTTCAGGGTCTTTACCTATTATTTCGTCGAGTTTTGCGGCAATCTGGTCGTCACATTCTCTTATCTTCTTTTGCACGAAATCGTAGGTATCTAGCTCATCTTTTAGTGCATAAAGAAAGTCTTTTCTTCTGTTGGAGTGCAATGCTTTGGCAATTTCTTCTTCGCTTTTCTTGCAGTTGTAATGACGTAAACTTGCTAGTTTTTCTGGATCGGTTTCGCCTAGAGCAATGGCACGAATAATTTTAAGTCCTGTAAGTCCCACCACATCTTTGACCACTACATCGAGGCGAATATTCATAAGTCTAAGGTATTTCTGCATCTTCTTTGTTGCCGAGGCAGCTTGTTTTATCAGATTGTATCGGTGTCTTGTGTATGTCCTGAGTATTTCGGTGTCTTCATCGGGTAAAAAACTACCCGAGAGCAGTCCTAAACTGTGTAGTTTTTGGATCCATTGACAGTCTTTGACATCTGTTTTCTTTCCTTTGATGTTTTTGGTAAATTTACCATTGCACAGGGTTACCTCAAATCCTCTTGAGAGCAGTACGGCATGTAAATTTTGCCAGTAGTTTCCGGTACTCTCCATAGCAACATGCTTAATCTTGTGTGAGGTCAACCAATCGGCAAGTTGGTATAGATTTTCATTGTAGACGCCAAACTCTTTGATTAAGTCATCGCTCTGACCAACTGCCACCCAATGACTTCTACTACCAATATCAATGCCTGCTGCATTTTTATTGACTACATCTAAGCTAATTTGTTCTTTCATACTTAAAGATTTTAAAAAGCTCTAAGGAAATGTGCTTTAGGCAAAGAGATTATTCTGAACGGGATTCCCGATAGCTATCGGGATCGCCAATGTACTGATGGCAAACATTTCAACCAGGATTGCGCACGTGCTTACACGCAGTAGCAACACTTTGAAAAACGGCCTTGCAAAGAGCTCAAATTAATTATTTAGAAAGATACGATTTTTACGTTAGCCAACGTAATGAGGAAAGAAGGTTTCTATGGGGGATTGCTTGTAACGTCTGCGAATATGGGAAGTGCTCTTTTTTTGGCATTTTTTATATTCGCAGTTGTGTGCAGTAAATATAATAATTAGTTTTCTAATTTTATATTTATGTATTCTCAGATTAACGCTACAATAATTCGACATTCCTATTTATTAGTTTATTTTTCTTATGAATCTTATACATCGTTGGCGGTAATATTAAGAAACCGCAGAACACACAACAAACTTCGTAACTTCCGTTAAAAAAAATCGGAAAAAAATTGTGCAGTTAAATGATTGCACATATATTTGCAGTCAAATAACTGCGTAATGAAATTAAGAAGAGATGTATTTCAAGCCATTACTGACCCAACTCGAAGAACGATAATTTCTTTAGTCGCTCTACAAGCAATGACACCAACTGCAATTGCCGAAAATTTCGACTATTCAAGGCAAACAATTTCCAAACACATTCAAATACTCACAGAATGCGAAATATTGGAACAAGAACAAAAAGGCAGAGAGATTTACTATCAGTTAAATCCAAACGGAATGAAAGAAATAGCCGAATTTATCGAACCGTTCAGAAAAATGTGGGATGAACGATTTAATAAATTAGAATCCGTAATGAAAAAGCATCAATCAAAATAACGAACACAATGGAAAATAAAACAAAAATCAATGCCGAAAACGGCAAACAGGAATTAGAAATAACAAGGGAGTTTGATTTACCCATTGAACTACTTTACAAGGCATATACCGAACCGGAACTTGTGGAACAATGGATGGGAACAAAAGTGATAAAACTTGAAAATAAAAATCACGGGAGTTACCAGTTTGAAACTTCATACAACGGAAACGTAGTATTTAAAGCAAATGGAACCATTCATCAAGTTTTACCAAATCAAAAAATCATACGAACCTTTGAAATGGAAAATATGCCAATTGGTGTGCAACTTGAATTTTTGGACTTTGCAAAACTTACTAAAGACACGAGTAAACTTACAATTCAAATAATTTACAAATCAGAGAAACATAGAGCGGAACAGTTAAAACTACCTTTTGCTAATGGTTTGAATATGGCTCACAATAAATTACAAGAAATTTTAATCAATTTGAAATAATCGAAATATGTCATCAAAAAGTAAAAAAATCATTTATTGGGTAGTTACCATTTTCCTTTCATTTGGAATGTTAGCAGGCGGAATACAACAATTACTTCAAATTGGCGGATATGTTGAAATCATTGAAGATTTGGGTTATCCAAAATATTTGTTGAGTATTCTTGGAGTTTGGAAAATATTGGGAGTCATAGCAATTCTCATTCCCAAATTCCCACTTTTAAAAGAATGGGCTTATGCAGGGTTTTTCTTTACAATGTCGGGAGCAATGGTTTCCCATTTTGCAGTCGGACAATCAATAACAGATGCGTTACCGTCATTAGTTTTATTGCTTGTAACTGTTCTGTCTTGGTATTTTAGACCAGAAAGCAGAAAATTCAGTCAACTAATACAACAAACTTAAAAATGGAAAAAGTCGAAAAATATATAGAAAAAATAAAAAGTTGGAAAGAAGAAACCAAATTGTTAAGAGAAATCTGTTTGGACTGTGGACTTGACGAAGATTTCAAATGGATGCACCCTTGTTATACATTCCAAGGCAATAACATTGTTTTAATTCACGGATTTAAAGAATATTGTGCCTTACTTTTTCACAAAGGTGTTTTGTTAAAAGACACAAATGAAATTCTAATCCAACAAACCGAAAACGTACAATCGGCAAGACAAATTCGATTTACCACTTTGCAAGAAATAATTAAATTAAAATCCGTTATCAAAACCTACATTTTTGAGGCAATCGAAGTGGAAAAAGCAGGTTTGGAAGTGAAAATGAAAAAGACTTCAGAATTTAAAATGCCTGATGAACTTAAACAAGCATTTGAAAAAAATCCTGATTTAGAGACTGCATTTTACGACTTAACACCAGGACGACAAAGAGGGTATTTATTATATTTTTCGCAAGCCAGACAATCAAAAACTCGTGAATCGAGAATTGAAAAGTCAATGCCGAAAATATTTGACGGAAAAGGACACAACGAACGATAAAATACTACCGCCAATAACGTATATAAAACATAGCTATTTCGGGCTTTCCCAAAGGTTTTTGCTTATTAATGAAGTCCGCCAAATTTTTATTTTTGTATATTTAAAAACTAAAAAAATAAATAGAAAAAATAAAAATTCGGCTCGTGTATAATCCGAAAAGTTAGTGTCTATTTACAGGCTACGTTTCATATACAAGATCGTTGGATGCAATAAGATTAACTTTTTATATATAAGACTGATGATGCACCATTTAGCTGAAAGGTAAACCTAAATTGCTTCTTGTACCTTAACAGGGTACACTCCCCTACTCTTTGGAATTTGTGTATTATTGTAGGGCTATGATGATTGCATAGTACCTTATAAGGTGAGTATGACATATTACTAATTTATTATTAATGAGTTAACTATTTTCTTTTGATAATTAATATGATTCTTGATAATGTAGCATATGGGATTTTGTAAATTGGTGTTTTAAATTATGGGGTTTTTGTTGTGGTTGAAATGATATGGGGTGTAAAGTATTGTTTGTTAACAAATTAAGATGTAGTTATCTATTTATTTTTAAATAGAACTCTGGTTATTTTAAAAAAAAGAGGTTATTTCTAATGAAATAACCTCTTACTTTCATAAACAAAACATGTTTCTTACTACTGCCTTATTTATATTTTAAGATAAAAGTGCCCTACCCTACTACACTTATTTGCATTGCATTGCCGCTTGATAATTCGTAGAGCTCGGTATTTATTTGTTGGTAAAACAAAATACCTATTGCGCTTATGACGCCTACTGTTGCTGGTAATGGTGCTGTAAATTCTAAATCTACGGTTAAAGTAGTGTTTGAGCCTACGTTACCACCAATTGGTATGGCTGTACTGTAATTGATGCCATTTGTTTGGTTTTCTGTTGGGTTTGATGGTTCGAATTTTTTGGCTTTTGGTTCGTATTGATAGTTACTTAAAACTGTAGTTACTAATATTATTTTAAAGTGTGTTGCTCCTTCTGGGGCTCTTAAGTAATTGTTTGTATTAAAATCTGGTACTATCCAGGTTGCAATGCTTCTATTGGCATCTAGTGTTGGTGGTGCGTATTCTGGATAAAATACACTACTGAGTGGTTTTTTTTTATTGAATTGAAAGCCTTCTAAAATAATTTTGTTTTTTAAAATTTCAAAGGATCTTTGTCCGCGTACACCTGTACCTAGGGTATTGATTTGTTTCATGAGCCCTGTGATTCTTCCTGTAATGGTAGGGTCTTTGATATTTTTAATGATGGCGCCTAAGCCTTGACGAAGTGCTTTGCCTACTGTTGCAGATGCTCCAAACTCTGACATGTTTTCTCTTGTTCTTTTGTAGTTTGGGTCGTTTTCTATTCTACTTTTGTCTACACCTCCTGTAGTTTTTACAATGTTTTTTCCGTTACTTTCGTAAAATGTTAGTCCTCCTAAAGAACCTTTAAGCTTTATAAAGCCTTTTTGCTTTGCCATAATAGATTGTTTTATAATTGTTTGTATTTGAATGCACAATTGTTTTTATTTTTTTGTGCTGTAACAAACAATTTGATTAAAATAGGTTTGCGTTTTGCAAACTCTTTGTAATCATTTGGCCAAATGATGTTTTGCTTGGTGTGTAAGAAGTATGTAATTTATGAAAGTTTGGTAAAATTACTATTTATTTTTGAAATAAAAACAGGTATAAATACCTGTTTTTAAATTATTTATATTTTTTCTTACTTATTGTAGTTATATGTTATTAGATTTCTCTTGTTGTTAAAGTGGTAAGGAAATATAAAGTGTGTAGACAATATAATAAATTATATTCTGAATTCTAAAATAGAAAGTTTAGTGATAGATTTCCGCGTGCGCAAAAAATTACTCTGCGAGATAGTTTCTTTTCTTTTGTTACATTTCTTTTTCAAAAGAAAAAAACATGCTATTAACAAGACTAAATAGACTTCTTAAAATTATTATTTAGATTTATTATAAATAACTTGGATATATTAAAAGGCAAACATATTTTTGTGGAAAATTAACTGTTTATATTAAATCTAAATTAAAACAATGAAAAATTTATTACTTACCTTGGCTTTATCTTTGCTAACTAATTTAGCATTTGCACAAAATGCAACAATAACTGGAACAATATCAGATAGCAATGGAAGCCCAATTTCAAGTGTTAACGTTATTATTAAAAATACTTCAAAAGGAACAATTACAAACGAGAATGGAAAATATACTTTTAAAAATCTTGATAATGGTAAAATAACAATTGTTGCAAGTTTAATTGGCTTTACAACAGTTGAAAAGCGAATTAGATTAACAAATAATGTGCAGGTAGTTAATTTTACATTAAAAGAAAGTGCAGAAGGATTAGATGAGGTAATTATTGTAGGCGAGCGTGAGGTAGGTTATGTTGCAAAAAAGCAGACAGCAGCTACGTTTGGCTCACGCAATTTGGTTGATATTCCTCAATCGGTTTCTGTTATTACCCAAGAAGTGCTGCTTGACCAACAAGTTCGTGCTTTAGGAGATCTTGTACGTAACGATCCATCAATTATAGTGAGTAATCCACCTGGGTTTAATGAAACGATTAATGTACGAGGTTATAATTTGGATAATTCGAGTAGTTATCGTCGTGAAAATTTAATTTTTCAAAATCAGGTTCAAAGTCCTTTTGAGAACAAGGCCGCGGTTGAAATTGTAAAAGGTCCTGCTGCTATACGTTATGGTTTTACACCACCAGGCGGAATTATTAACTATGTGTTAAAAAGACCGACAGCTAAACCATATATTTTTATACAAGGTTTTGGTGATAGTAATGGGACTGTAGGTATTCACGGAGACTTTGGCGGAACAATTAATGAAACTTTTGGGTATAGAATAAATGCGTTGGTTTCTGAAGAAGCGTCATTTGTAAATGATGTTTCGGGACCTCGGCAAATGTTTAGTGCACTTTTTGAATGGAAGCCTAGTGAAAAATTGACTATTGATTTTGAAGGAGAATATCAATATCGTGAATTGGAACAACAGGCTACTATTAGGCTAAATTCGTTTGATTCTAAATTGAGTATTGCCCAGCGAAAACAATTACTTGAAGATTTTGACCCCAAAACATTTATCGGTCAAAAATGGGGGACCTATCCTACGCGAAATTTCGTGGGTTCTATAGGTGTTACTTATAATTTTAATGACAACTGGAAAGTACAGGGGCGTATTCAAAAAATGAATCTTATTAGAGACCAGAAAGCTGCGGGTATTGTAAATGGTACTCTACAAGCTAATGGCGATTTTAAATCTCAAATATACTTTAGCCCTTCACAAGTAAGAGACCCATTGTCTACAGAGGTCTTTTTGACAGGGAAGTTCAACACATTTTCTTTGGAACATAATATTGCTGTAGGTACTGCTTACAGTAGAAATCCATTAAGTTTTTCTACAACTAATGCAAGATTTACGGCAGGTAGTTCAAATATATTTAACCCTATTGACCTTCCCTATCCTAATGCCACAGCAGGTCCTACCGTTGAAGCATTGATTTTTACTCAAAAAGCTGCGTATATAACAGATTTTATCAAAATATCGGATAAAATTGAGATTTTGGCAGCAGTTCGCTATACGGAACAGAAAAATGAAGATGTATTTAATGATAGTAAAACACTTAAAGAATCTTATAAGGACAATATTTTGTCGCCAAATATTGGAGTAATTTATAAGCCTACTGAAGATATAAGTTTGTATGGTAGTTATGCAACAGGAGTGACCAATGGATTGCAAATACCTACTGAGGCAGACAATTTCGGTAACGATATTTTTTTAGACCCGGTTGAAACAGAACAGTTTGAATTTGGTGCGAAGGTTGAATTATTTAAAAAAGCCCTACTTACAGCAGCAGTGTTTGATATTGACCAGCCACTTGCATTTATAGATAACAATAACATTTTCCGTTATGGAGGAAGCCAAAGACATCGTGGCGCAGAATTTACACTTTCAGGGAAAGTAACAAACGACTTAAAATTAGTTGTAGGAGGGCTTTATTTAGATGCCCAAATTGATAACGAAACAGAGCCTAAGCTTGATGGAAAACGACCTGCGAGTGTGCCAGAGTTTCAGGGTAATATTTATGCAGATTATAAATTATCTTTTGTTGAAGGGCTTTCGACTAATGTAGGAATATTCTACACAGGTGACCGTTTTGCAGACAATTTAGAAACCTTTGAGGTAGATGGTTACGTACGTTTAGACCTTGGAGCAAAATATGATTTTAATATAATGGGAACAGAAATGACGGCTCGTGCAAACATTCGCAACCTTACCAATAACCAATTTATTGAAGGTCTTGCATTTGGAAGTTTCTTATATGGTGCACCAACGACTGCTATTTTTTCGCTTGCAGCAAAGTTTTAAAAATTATTATACGTAAATGCGTTTAAAAAAAGCAGTAAGAAAAATACATCTGTGGTTTGGGTTAGCTTCTGGACTAATACTTTCCGTTATAGGTATTACTGGTTCAATTTATGTGTTTGAGCCAGAACTTGCTGCCTTTTTGGAGCGCGACCTTTATCAAACCCAAGACAGTAAAGATTTGTTTAAAGATGATATTGCCTTGGCGACTTATATTGAAAATAAAACTAATAAATCTATAGAAAGTATTCAATGGCCAAAGCGTGGTCGAGATACCTACATTTTTAAACTTTTCAATGATAAAAACTGGTATTATATTGACCAATCAACAGGCAAAATCACCAAAGGTGGCGAGGCTTTGGGTAATTTATTTTTCGGTTTTATACTTGATTTACATACAACTTTGACTGTAGGTGATACTGGGCGAATTATTACGGGAACTGCTTCTCTGCTTTTCGCTTTATTAATGCTTACAACTGGACTGTATTTATGGTATCCTAATCATAAAGGTAGACGTAAAACAAGCTTTAAAATAAAATGGAAATCAAGTTCGAAACGTCGTAACTACGATTTACATAATGTTATAGGTTTTTATTTTTTTATTCCTTTATTTCTCGTTGGAATAACTGGAACCGCTTTTTACTTTGACGATGAGGTGCAATGGGCGATTGATACCATTACATTTTCAGAGCCTTTGGATAAATCTCTATGGACACAAGAAAGTACAATTCTTCATTTTGGCAAAAAAAATAAGCTTACAATTCAAGAAGCTTTGTTAGAAATGAACAAACATTATGTTGAATTGTACAAACGTAATTTGTGGATGACTGATGAGGTTTCTGGCACTTTATCATTTGCATATCAAAAAAACATTGAAATATATGCTGGTGCTGATACAAGAGTATTTCTAAAAGCAGATGCTTATTCAGGACAAATACTTGCTGAGCGTAATCCAAAAAACTTACCATTGGGTTCTGCGATAATGGAAAAGTGGCATTTACCAATTCATTTTGGCGAATTTGGAGGATTATTTACAAGAGTACTTTGGTTTGTTGCAGGTTTTATTCCTGTTTTACTTACTTATACTGGGTTTAAGATTTGGTACGGAAAAAAAAACAAAAAAAGGTTAAGGTATAAGAGTTTTCGTTAAAATTGAACTTTTGGCATAAAGACGATTGTTGTGTGTAATTTAACCAAACAATAAACATTTGAAAATCAGACAAATATAATTATTTTTATTCTTTTTTAATATTTAATTATTGTTTTACGATAATTTATTATAGATTTGCAATAATAAAACTCATATAAAATGAAAAATAAAACAAAAAACACAGACAAAGGTATTAAAGCGTTTCACACAGTTTACGTTATTGGAATTGTTTTCGCAGGAATGAAACTAATTGAATATCTAAAATGGACTTTTCAATTAATAAGAAAATGGAATTTACCAGAAGAGCCTTTTTTCTCTAAGGTAAATTTGACAAGTATTAATAATCAAATGTCAATAACTGCTTATTTAATATTTGCCATTTGTTATATTATTGTATTTGGTTTCATATTTTTAGGTCTTTATCAACTGAATAAAACGACCAAGCTGTTTGCTGAGAAAATTACTTTTCAAAAAGAAGTTGGTTCTGCTTTTAAAAAGGCAGGAAAATTATTTCTTGCTTTTGCTTTTGGAACATTGATTATTGATATTGCTGTGTTAGCTTGGACACTGGGTTCAAGTAAAGTAATTGACTTATTGTCAACTGAATTAATAGTTTTTTTAATTTTAGGTTATCTAATGTTCTTTTTAGCGGATATTTTTGAAGAAGGAATAACTTTAAAAGAAGAAAACGAATTAACTATATAATTATGGCTATTATAGTTAATTTAGATGTAATGCTTGCGAAAAGAAAAATGCAATCGAAAGAATTGGTTGAAATTCTCGGAATTACACCAGCAAATCTATCGATATTGAAAACAGGTAAAGCCAAAGCTATACGATTTACAACACTTGAGGCAATTTGTGAGGCTTTAGAGTGTCAACCAGGAGATATTTTAGAATATAAAAACGAATAAAAAACTACACACAACAAGGGCTATACTCAATGACACCCATTTGCAGTTTTACTCTAAAGGCTAAAATACCGAAAAAATCAATACCAAAAATCAAACCTAAAACTTTAGGTGAATTCATAAAGAAAGTAAGACAACAAAAGAATCTATCTCAAGCAGTTGCGGCAAAATCCTTCGGAGTAAATGGAATGTGTTTATCAAGTTGGGAATTGAACAAAAAAACAATACATCCAAAATATTTAGAATCTATACTTGATTTTTTGGGATTCACTCCACGACTAAAATCAGGCTTTGATAAAATTGGAATGAGAACAAAATTATGGAGGAAACAGAATTCTGTTTCAATGGATAACTTTTTACAGATGGTTAATCTCCCTAAAGAAGAAATTCTAAAAATAGAACAAGCTAGATACTGTAAATTTGATAAAAAAACAGAAACAAAAATCAATACATTTTTGAAAAATAATGCTACTTCTTTCGCAACGCATCCATAATAATATTAGCGATTGATTTTTGCTTATTTATATCTACATCTTCTGTTTTGTAATTTACTTTTACTCTATATCCACGAACACGTTTTTCTTTGGTTATTGATGTTGGGTTTAGTGCTTCCAAATAGAGTGATAATTCTTCAGAAGGAAAGAAGTGTATTTTAGAGTGTAATTTTTTAGAGATAATTTTAAAAGATTGTTCTTTAATATTTTGCAAATGCTTTTCATTATTAGAAATCATATATACCAATGAATATCCATTATCAATACATTTTTGAATGTTTTGAACTTCATAATCAACAGTATTGGTAACTGAAATTTCAATTGCGATACGGATATCATCTTTTAACAACCCAACATCAACACGCCCTCCATTATTCGTTTCTTCTTCTAATGTAGCTTTAAAGCCACGTTGTACTGCCATTGTTTTTACAAAATATTGTAGTGAACGATGTTGACGAAGTACTTCTTGCTCTTCAGCTTGCTCGAGATAGATTTCTTTTTGTTTTTCAAACGGAGTAGTTGGTTTTTCTATCTTTATTTCAGAAGGTATAATTTCAGTTTCTTCAATTACAGAAGTAGGTACAGGAATAGGAATTACATTAATATTTTTTTCTTTTTCCGTTTGTGTAAATTTTTCTTCGTCTTTTTTATCAAGCGATTTCTTCGTAATTTTTGGTAACAAATTATCTAATAATTTCTTTATTTCCGAACGATTTTTAGTGTATTTGTTTCTGGTGTTATCTACTATAAATTTCTTAATTTCTGAATTTATATTTTCAGTTAGTTTAGGAGTTGTAAGTGAAAAATCATTTGCGCTACTTCCTACACGCATAATTACTTGTCCTGTTCCTAAACTCTGTAAATCATTTTGCTCAAAAAAAGAGAATCCAGATTCTAATTTTCGAGCATCATTATCGCCTAATCTATAGCATATTCTTGTAAATGGGTTCGAAATCACTGAATTCAAAATTTTTGACTCTTCAATTTGTGACAATTCTTGATGTGCTAAAACAAGTCCAATACCATATTTACGAACACCAGAGAGCATTGAAGTGATAGAAGGCGTAATAAAATTTTGAAATTCATCCATATAAATATAAAATGGATGTCTTTTTTCTTTTGAAATACTTTGTCTTGATAAAGCAACTTGGTTGAACTTTGAAATAAAAATAGAGCCTAATAAATATGAATTATCTTCCCCAATAAGTCCTTGAGATAATTTGAGTAAAACTATTTTCTTGTTTTCAATGCACTCCTTAAAATCAATGCCGCGTTTTTGTGCCAACATATAACGAATTATTTTTGGACGTAAAAACGTATCTATTCGTGTTAAAAGAGGTGCAATTCCTTTTTTAACCATTGGATATTCATTTTGCCAATAATAATGGATGGAATTATCATCTACATTTTCTAAAAATGAATTTCTAAATTTTTCTTCAATCAAAAAACGTTTTAATTCTATGAGTGTTCCTCCTGTGTTACTCTCTAGAAAAGCATTAATAGCATTCGACAATACTGCTGTCATATTATCTCCCCAAGCTGTAGCATGACGTTTAAAAGCAGAAACCAAGTCTGAACTTAGTACTATTTTTTCTGCATCAGTAGTTGCATGTAATAAATTAAATCCAATAGGAAACTCACTGTCTGATGGATCAATAATAATAACATCTTCTTTTCTATGTGCTGGAATTCGGAGTAAAATGTCATTACAAATATCGCCATGCGGGTCAAACAGCGCAATCCCATTTCCTTTTACAATATCATCCAAAACCATGTTTGCAATCAACGTCGATTTCCCAACACCTGTAGCTCCAATAATATGAATATGTTTAAGCTTTTGTTCTTTATTTAAGTAAACATTTTGTTTTTCTTGTTGATGTGAATTGATGCCGATGCAACAACCTTTTGTGTCTAGTAAAACAATTTGTGGTGCTTTTTTTGTTTTTTCATCGGTAAACCCTAATTTGGATGAGATGACACTCTCATTTGGATAATGTACTAACGACACTAATTCCTCTGTATTTAATAACATTCCCAATCTATTAGACTGTCTGTAAAAAAGATTTTCTACATGATGTTGATATTTGTACCCTTCATTAGATAAGGGAATTAATCTATTGAACTCAGATTTTGAAAATGTAGAAATTGTTCTTATTATTTCAGATGCTAAATATTGGGCACGTTCCTTTAATAATGACTGTGTAGCTAATCGTACCACAACAGCAAACAAAGGCTTAGATACCTTGTTTTTTGCCACTTGTAGCATCTCTGGAGCATCCATAAAGAAAGAATTCCCTTGTGAATCAGAAACCGAATTAATAATACTTTTTGACCAAGAATTTAAAACACCCTTAAAAAGAACCTGATAAACTACAACATCTCCTTGTTGTAAATTTTCCAATGTAGCAAATACACTTGTAAGACTATCAATACTAAAATTTTGAGGAGTCTCTATAGTACGCATAAATTCTTCTTCCAAACCAAAATCACAAATAGCAATGTCATCATAATTATTAAAAGGAAGTTCTAAAGCATTTATTTCATTAAGCAAAATAGAAGAAAAATAGGCTTTAAAATGAGATTCAACACGCATTTTATCTTTTTCACTACATACAATTTGAATCGTAACTTTTTCAAAAGTGCCAATAATTTCAAAAGATATATTACTTTCTGTATAGCAAAGTATATTCAACAGCTCCACAAACAAGGTTTTATCAATATAAGGGCGTTTTGGAAAAGAAATTTCTAATCCAATTAATGTCGGTTTTGAAGTAACTTGTTTTGGTAAAAAAGGTTTATCTTCAACTTTTAATTCTTTTTCTTTGGAAGAAAAGAGTGTTGTTAATTGTTTAAAATAGGAAGGAACTTTTCCATCATCATAATTTTGCGGATAGTTATTTAGAATTTGATAATGAGAAAAAGGATTAAAAGGCGGTTCTATTTCTACACAAAAAGGGAAGTGGTAATAACCACGTCCCTTATAATCAAACTCATAAAAATTAATTGTAGCCTGTTCTACTAATGATAGCTTCATCTCATTATCGTTTGAAGATATCTTGTAGTGTTGGTTTGCGTTCTTGTTCTGATAATGATCTTATCCCTTGAGATTTGGTAATATCATCAATCACTTTTAATACAGCAGCTTGTGCATAACTCATAAACATAGAGGCTGTATCAATTTTATAATAAGTAACAGGATATAATTTTCTAGCTAGCCAACCGCCTACAAATGGTATTTTTGAAATTAGTATTTGACCAAAAGAGTTTTTATATAATAGCCACCATGAAATAAAAAAACCGTTACCAAATGGTGCTCCACAAATATCATATTGATAGTCTTTCCATGTAATTCTTAAATAGGATCGTCTAGATGACAATGCATTACCTTCTTTTAAAGACACTTGCTCCATTTTAATTCGTTTAATCCCTTTGTTTTCTAGCTCTTCTTTAAGAAGCTTATAAAAATCTTTTGTAGAAAAATTAAAATCATCTATCAAAGTGTTCCACCTTGAGTGATAGCTTTTTAAAGAAGCACTAAAAATAGATTTTAGAATTAAGAATGCTATCAATCCATAAAGCAAGTACATTCCGTAGTGTGTGATGTAAAATAAGATTTCGTTCATAGTTTTTATATTATATCGTTATTAACCATTTCCCAATATGACTTCCCTTGCGTAGTCAATTTACACGATTTTGATTCCATTGCAGCATCATACATGTGAGGAGCATCAACTGGAACAACTAAATTAACTCTATTGTATTTCTGAAGAACTTCAAATTTCTTTACATTTTCGGGGTTAGGATTCTCGCTTTTGGGTTCAAATGAGGGGTTCAGATTAAATACTTCATCTGGACCATTTGGAAATAAGTTTATCATTTCTTTTAAATGCAAAGGTCTAATTTGAGTATAAACTTTTCTAAGATTGGTATATCTTCTTATACTGGTCATAAAAATTGGTCTTTGACCTTTTTCTCCCATAGCTTTATCTATGTATCCATATATGTTTCCTGGTGTCACTTCACCTAAAATACTTGCAGCTCCACCATCCAAAGCGTGAATTAATAATCTAGTAAAAACACCAGAACCATTTTTTTCTACAGAATACTGATTTGCAGCAGAAGCAGCTAAAACAGTAACACCTTCATTAATTGAAGTTAAATTAGTATTCATTGAACTTTTTCCAAAACTACCCGCATGACAACAATCAAAAATGATAATATTATTATGAGCTGGTGAATTGTTAACAATGCTCAATATTTCAGCCATGGAAAGCCCATCATCACCTCTTTTACACTCTGAAGTCATTAAATATCCTCCTGTAAACTCTACATGACCATGTCCAGAAAAATACAATAAAGAAATTTCTCTTGGGTCTCGAAAAAGCTCCTCGATTCTATCTTTTAAAATTCCTCTAGAAAGTTGTAGGCCATGATCAGCAGTTATTAACTCTACTTCAAAATTCTTTTCATGGTCTTCATTATTTGCATGTCGACTTAAGACTCTGTTAACTTCCATTGCATCATTTACACAACCATTTAAACTTTTAATATCTTCATAATGATTTATTCCAATTACTAATGCTTTTCTCATAATTATGCGTTTGAATGTTTTCTAATTGCAGCAACTATAGATTCTGTATTCCAACCAACTATTTCAACTGCATTCTCTTGAACTTTAGTGGAGATATTGGTTTGTCCCCAAGGTTTAATTCCTATAATAGGTTTTGGTATTGAGAAACTTTCATTTGCTATTAATATTTCTTTATTAATCCATTTACTATAGGTAGAATAGACTCCTCCCATTATTAATACGACATGACATAATCGTAGCCGATTGTAGATAGCATCTATTAGTTCTTTGTCGGTCCCATTTGTGTGAACAGGGTCATCTTTTGGTACTGAATAATTTTTGTAATAGAAATAACTTCTATTATCCAATAAATTACACAGACCTTCTTAAGCATCAGGATATTGCCATGAATGACTTATAAAAAGATTGTGAGTGTTTGCCATAATATTTTGTTTTTAAGGTTATATTTTTAGTTAAAAGTTCATCCAACTTTTCATCTCTTTAGATGAAAATGTACTTAATTGAATATTCAAATCTGAATCATAATAAATGTTACTTCCTTTGGTTACAAGAGGATATACCGATAGAAATTCTTGACCTTTAAAAGTGTCATTTTCATAATCTGTAATTGGAAGAATTGCACATCTTCCTTTGTCTCCATCCATAAACCCTAATTCCCATGGCATCCATTTAGAATTGGAAGCGTTTTCTGAAGTAGCATATATTAGAGATTTGGATTGCTTCATTCTCAATCTAATCTTGTTAACAGTGTCTTTCGTTACATTGTCTCGTTGAAAATGAGGATCGATAATCCAATCCACATAAACAGAGTATCCTTTTGAAGTCAACTCTAAATATAGACCAGCGATATACTTTTTGTCTTTAAAACTGTGAGACAAGAAAATGTCAAAATGAGTTCGATTTTTATTTTCATTCAAAGCAGAAGAAAAAGTTTTTGTTCCTTTTCTTCTTGATTCTGAAAGGTCTGATAAATAGCTTTTTGTATAAAATTTCATTGTATGTAGTTAATCTGTTAGTAAATCTTCAATAAGTACAGGTTTGAATAGTATTCGTGACTCCTCAACTTCTTTTGTAGAAGTTGTTTTATTTCCTCTATAGTTTTCGCTAAATACTTCTTTCTCAAATCGAATAAGATCCATAAATACAGTAACATCGTTAGACCAATCTTTAATGAAAATATCGCCTTGTTGTTTATTTATTCCGAGATTTGTTTTTGCTCCTATTTTTACTGTACCAGATTGAATACCTTGAATATTTCCATTTATAAATAATTCTGAAGTTTTAGAACGTGATTGAGCTATAAAAGCTTTTTTGGCTACTGTTACAGAAGTTACGAGGAAAGTATCTTTCCATAACATTTTTTTCCCTTTAGCATTAATTTCATTCTCCAAAGCACTCAAATCATCTAGTTCTTTTTTATCACAGTCTACTGCTAGGAAATATATGGCACCTTCAGAAGTGAAATTAATTTTGATTTTAACATTACCACTTGGTAGTTTTTCACTTCCTAAGTCTACATTTGAATCAATATTAAAGTTAAAACTAACAGCATTTTTACTTGAAAACTGATAGGTGTCAGGCTTTTTTGAAAAGCTTGGTTCAGTATATTTTACGTTCAGATTTTTTAGGGATGTGACTTTTTTAAAGGTGCCGACAGGGCGTGATTTTCCAAGAAAAGATTTTCCGTTTGGAAATGTTATAATATCACCAACATTAACTTGTTCTCCCGGTAAATAAACTCCAATTTTCCCTAATTCTTCAGCAAGTTCTTTTGAGTATTGAATTTGTAATTTTGACATAATACGCAATCATTAAATTTATATAGAACAAAATTCAAGAATTTACATTCACTATATTACCTTAATTATATTGATATTTTTATCCTTAAAAGTGATGACCTTTATAAACTACCGTCTGATTATTTTTGTAAAAAATAATTATGAAGCATAAAGTATTTATTAGTTACCATCATGAAAAAGATTTATTATATAGACAAAGATTTGAAGAATTATTTTCAAACCAATTTGATATTTTAGACTCTTACGCTGTAAAGCAAAATGAGATTGGTAATGTTGGAACTGAAGAATTTAGACGGATTATTAGAGAGAAGCATTTAAGAGAATCAACCGTTACTATTGTATTAATAGGAGAAGCCACTTGGAGTAGAAAACATGTTGATTATGAGATTTATAATACGTTAAAAGTTACCTCAAACAATTCAAGATCTGGCTTATTAAGAATTATTTTACCGAGCTATGATTCATACCAATCTAGAACTTATAATTCACGTACTATCCCAAAACGACTATCTCAAAATATTCAAAATCGTTATACAAATATTCATTTTTGGTCTGAAAACCCTATTGATAACCAAAACTGGATTCATGATGCATTTTTGAAAAGAAACAAAATATTACCAAATAATACTATGCCAATTATGAAAAATAATTGGAAAGGAAATTTTTGGTAAATGGTTTAATGATAACCATTCTCAATGGCAAATTTTACTAATCCTTTTGAGTTTTTAACTCCTGTTTTTTCTATCAAGTTTCTACGATGAGTCTCTACTGTTGATGGAGCAATATTAAGTTCATCAGAGATTTTTGGTGTAGTATAGCTGTTAGCTATCAGTTTTAAAACTTCTTTTTCTCGTTTTGTGAGTTGAATTTCTCCATAAACAGTCGTATTCCTTATACTTGAAAACAGAGTTTTTGTAACTTCTTCGCCTAAATATTCATTTCCGTTATATAATGCTTGAGTGGCTCTTACTAACTCTTCTTTACCTTTGTTTTTTAAAATATACCCATGAGCTCCTGCTTCTATAATCCTTCTAATAAAACCTATTTCATTATGCATGGTTAGGATTAAAATTTTGACTTTTGGGTAATTACTTTTTATAAACTTAGTTAAATCAATACCGTCCATTTTTGGCATACTGATATCTAATACAGCAACATCGACTGCATTAGACTCTAAAAGAGGAATGACTTCTTCGCCATTATAAGCCTCTCCAACAATAGCGATTCCTTCTTCATTTTCTAATAAAGAATGTAAGCCTTCAACGACAATTTCATGATCATCGGCAATAATAATATTAATCATTTTGTTTCTTATTTTTTAAAGGTATATCAACGGTTATTGTGGTTCCTTTTCTTAATGTGGAATCTATTTTTAATTCTCCATTAAGTCCATCTATTCTTGCTTCAATATTTTTTAATCCCATTCCTAATTTTGCCTCAGATGTTTCAAAACCTATACCATTATCTTCTACAATAATATTCAATCCATTTTTGCCTTTTAATAGCTGAATCGTAATTTCTGAAGCTTTGGCATGCTTTAAAATATTGCTAATTAATTCTTGTATCACCCTATAAATACTGATTTCTAATTCCAGAGGTAATCTATCATTTAATCCATGACTTACAAACTCTACCTCCAATTGTTTACTTTCTTCTAAGGTATCTTTTAAATCTTCTAAAGCAGCTGTTAACCCAAATTTAGTTAATACACCAGAAGCCATATCTTGAGAAATTTTTCGAACTTCTTCACAAGCTTCATCAAGTAGCTTATTTGCCTTTTTGTATAGTTTTGTATTGGTATCTTTTAAATTGTCAATACTTGTTTCTACAGATTTAAAATGATTCTTGACCATCGCTAACATACTTCCTAATCGGTCGTGTAAATCTCTAGCAATACGTTTCCTTTCTTCTTCTTGCCCAATCATCATTGCATTCATTGATTTCAACTCCTGCCTTTTTAGTAATTCTTCAACTTTTTGAGATTCAATCAAACTATTTTGTTCTGCCAATTTTGCCAATTGTTTATGGCGTTTAACTTTGATAATGGCAAAAAATAATAACGAAACTAAGATTAAACCGATTAATAAGCTATAAATTAAAATTGTTTTACGCCTATTCTCAACTACTTTTTTTTCAAGGGTTATTTGCGATATTTCTTTATCTTTTTCAAGCAGTTCAACTTGTTTTTGTTTTTCTTCATAATCCATTTTCAGATTTATTGCTCCCTTATAATCGTTTTCTAAACTATCTCTTAATTTCAAATAAGATTCATTATAATGTATTGCTAGAGGATAATTTTTCAACTTAGAGTAAACATCAGATAGATTATTTAATGTACCCATTCTTTCAAATCTTTGGCTAGATATTTCAGCTTCACCTAATGCTTTTTTGTAAAAAGTAGATGCTTGATTATAATCATGTTTTTGAAAATAGATATGAGCTATATTATTATAAATACTAGCGTCTTTTTCAATTTCCAGAGCTTCTTTATAACTAGATAAAGCTAAATTTAATAATCCTTTTTGATGGTATATGGTTCCTAGATTGTTATAGGTGCTGTAGTCTTTTTCCTTTAAACTTAATCTTTTTTTTAATTCAATAGATTGATTGTAATATTTTAATGCTTTTTCATATTCTTTTAATGAAAAAAATGAAAGTCCAATATTGTTGTAGGTTTTTGAAAGTTCATATTGATCGTTTATATCTTCAAAAATGATTTCGCTTTTCGTTAAATAATTGAGTGCCATTTTATAGTTTTGAAGGTCAATTTGAAAAACACCAATATTTTGGAGTGTAAGTGCTATTGCTTCTTTATTTCCGCTTTTCTCCTTTATATTCAAGCTTTTTAGGAAATATTGCATTGCTTGCTTATAGTTTCCAAGACGACGATATAAATCCCCTATATTATTTGAGGTAATGGCAACAATGTTTGTTTTTTTGAGTAATTCAAACTTTTCTTCTGCTTTAAGTGTATGTGCTAAAGCTTTTGAAAACTCTCCTTTTTCAGTATAAATAAGCCCTAACTGATTATAGGCTCGAGCAATTCCATAATCATTGTTTCTTTTTATTTCTTCCTTAAGGATTTTTAAATATAGCTCTTCCGCTTCTTTAATGTTTTTTTGATATATAGCAATTGCACCTAAACGATTAAGACAGGTAAGTGTTCCGTCCAAATAGGAAAGGGAATCACTCATAGCTTTAGCATTACTTGCATATATGGAAGCCTTTTTTGAATCTGCTTTTCTATACTCCCAAGCAAGCTCATTTAATGTTTTAATCTTTATTGTATCCTTCTGAGTGTTTAAAACCAATAATAAGCTATCTATTACAGTCATGTTTTGCCCAAATATGTGAACTGAAAAAAATAAATAGAATATGAATGTCATTTGGAAAGAACTCATTTTGAATAGATTTTTCATAAAAAAGGCTTTATTTTCCGTAAAGATAATAAAGCCAGAACTTTGCTATGTTGATATAGAAATAATACTAGCTCTTCTTTTTCGGATTCTTTTCTTTATCTCCTCCTGGTTTAATTACTTCTCCAGACGAATTTGGAGTTCCTGTAGGCTCTTTAGGCTTTTCTGTAGTAGTGTTCTCTGTTTCATTGTTGCTTGTGATTTCTTCGTTCTTTTCTAATTGTTCATTGTACTCTTTTTTCATGGTGTATGATTTTAAAATTAATATTACAAAGATGGAAGATTACTTGAAAACAAATTTCATCAAAAATCATTGTTTATATATCCTCAATTTTGAGGATGTGCATATACTCGTTTTTATGTAGATGCAATATTAAACCTTGACATAATTTTACTTTAAAATTTTATAGAATGGTAAAGTTTAAAGTGATCAAACAAAAAGAAAGAGTTTTTTTAATTAGAATATCAATTCCAATTAAAAAAGGATCTATAAAGATTCACTTAATTTTAAATGATGATTTGGACATACCGCATAAACATCCTTGGAATTTCAAGAGCTTTTTGGTTTTTGGGGCATATAAAGAATGGGTTGATGGTATACAATATAAACACAAACCATTTTCTATAATTAATAGAAATGTGAATCAAAAGCATCAAGTGATTTTATATAGGTTCGCTGGGAAAAAAATACCTTGTATTACTATAGGTATGTACACAAAAAAAATCCAGCCTTGGTGCGAAAAAAGTAATCTTTGCGATCACTGTTTACCTTTAGGTCAATGCATTGATAAAAAATACTGGCAATCCATTAAATAACAAGAATTATGAAAAAATGTTTTGTTGTAATTCCTTTTAAAGATCATTTTGATACATATTATAATAAAATAATCAAACCCGCTTTAAGTGATTTAGATATTGAAGCGATAAGAGGAGATGAAATTTATAGTAATAAACCTATAATTAACGATATTATTGAACAGATAATAACATCGGATTATATTATTGCTGACGTTAGCAATAAAAGTCCTAATGTTAATTATGAATTAGGCCTAGCACATGCTCTATGTAAACAAGTAATAATTTTATCACAAAATTCTGAAGATATTCCTTTTGATTATAGACATATTAGAGCAATAATATATAAAACAGATGAAGTAAAATGGGCTGAATCGCTTAGTAATAATATAAAAAAAACAATTAAAAATATTGACGAAGGTGGCTATAAATTATCTTCAATTGATACACTTAACAATTTTTATAAAAATATATTTACAGATAAATTTTTTGGATTACAAAACATCTTTACTACAAGACAAGCTATGAATATGTTTTTAACCCCATATTGGGATAAAAAATTGACACAATTAGATATTGTAGCTTTTGGTTTAAAATCTTTTAGAGATTCAAAATCTCAAGCAATATATCAACAGCTTCAAAATGGTTTAAACATTCGTATTTTATCACCAAACCCTTTGTCAAAATTTCTTCAAGCAAGAGAAAAAGAAGAAAAATTAATTGAAGGTAGTATAAAAAAAACGATTCAAGATTTACAAGATTGGAGCATTAAAATGAATAATAATAAAAGTTTAGCTAAAAATATTATTCTTAAATTTTACGATTCAACACCTCTTGACTTTTATTGGAGACAAGACGATAATCTATTTATAGGCCCATATTTATATGGAATAGGAAGCCAACAAACCATAACATTTCATTTTAAAGTTAATTCAATTGTAGGGAATTTTTATACCAAATATTTTGAAGAAATATGGAATAATACAAAGTTTACAAGTCAAATAATAAATTAAAAAAGTAATGAAAGTAATCCAAGAAACAATAAAATTTGTCAAAGAAAAATTAAAAGATGATTCATCAGGTCACGATTGGTGGCATATTTATCGAGTTTGGAAAACCTCCAAGAATATAGCTAATAATTATAAAAATTGTGACCAATATGTTATCGAATTGAGCGCTTTATTACACGATATTGCCGATTGGAAAGACAATGATGGAGATTTCTCAATTGGCGCTAAAGTATCTAGAGAGTGGCTTTCTAATTTTGATTCTTTAAATGAAGAACAAATAGACCATATTTGTTTTATAGTAGAAAATATTTCTTTTAAAGGAGCTAATGCAGATAAACCAGTTTTAACTTTAGAAGGTCAAATAGTTCAAGATGCTGATAGACTTGACGCAATGGGAGCAATGGGAGTTGCGAGAACTTTTGCATACGGAGGGCATAAAGGTCAATTAATTTATCATCCTGAAATACCACCAATAAATCATATTAATGAGACTTCTTACGTGAAAAATAATAAGCCATCAACTTCAGTAAATCATTTTTATGAAAAATTACTTCTTTTAAAAGACAGACTAAATACTGAATATGGTAAGAAGCTAGCTCATGATAGGCATATTTTTATGCAAGACTTTCTTAATCAATTTTATAAAGAATGGGAAGGAGAGAAATAACCTTTCAAAACAAAACTACCCATTTGAGTAAAGGATAAGAACCAATTGCTTCCTATTTTTGCTGTAAATCTTATTATAATGGATACTAGATACAGTAGAAATAGAATATACTTAACTAAAGAAGAGCAAGAAGTAATTAAAAACTATCCGATAATTTTAGGAGGTTCTGGGATAGGTAGTGTGATTGCTGAGTGTGCTTTGCGTTTAGGTTTTGAAAATATTACGATTATTGACGGAGATCAAGTAGAACTTTCAAATCTAAATAGACAGAATTATACTGAGGAAGATATCACAATAGATAAAGTTAGTGCAATAAAAAAAAGATTATTATCAATTAATAATGAAGCTAATATAAATGTGCATAATTGTTTCTTAACAACTGAAAATGTTGAAAGTTATATTGATGGGCATAAAATAGCTATTAATGCTTTAGACTTCACTTCAGATGTCCCATTACTTTTTGATGAAGTTTGCCAAAGAAAAAACATTCCTGTTTTACACCCATATAATTTAGGTTGGGGAGGCTTAGTAACAGTAATTAAACCCAAAGGATTGTCATTAAGTTCAATAGAAAAACCAAACGAAAAATTTAATGAGGTTAAAGTTGTAGAATATGCTTCTAGTTATTTAAAGTTTTGGAGAACTCCACATGATTGGATTGATGAGACTATGGAAAAATACATGAAAGAAAAAGAAATTTTACCACCACCTCAATTACCTATAGCTTCATGGACTGTAGCAGCTATGTGTACACACCTGTTATTTAATATTGCAACAAATAAAAAGACTAAAGAATTTCCAGAATTTTATTTATCTACAATAATGAATGATTAGATTAATTTGTTATTTGTAGCATAGGTAATGGCTTCTGATATGTTTGCTACTCCTAATTTTTCAAATAGTTTTTTCCTATGAAATTTTACAGTATCTGGAGATACAAATATTGCTTCAGCTATTTGATTTACAGTATAGCCTCTTGTCGAGTGCTTTAAAATTTCTTTTTCTCTGTTGGTCAATTTTATAGCTTCTGTTTCTTTCCAAAAATTGCTTTCTAAATTATAAATAATTACTTTATTGTTTTTTCTATTAGTTACCTTAATATTACCTGATTTAGTCTCAGAAGAAAGAGAAATAATAGCAATTGCCTTCCATAATTTTCCTTCGGAAGTCATAAATAAGGGCGTCATTTTGTGGTTAATTAAAGTCTTTTCTCCCAATTTATTAACTAAATGAAAATCATAAGATATTGTGTAGTCCTTTCGTTCTCCAAGAGGCACTCTTTCATAATACTCAAAACCTATTGTATTAATTTTTAAAAGAAGTTCTAAATCTTCTTTTACAACATGTTTAAAATAGAATGCATACCCCATTTTTTTTACTTCTTCAGAAGTATTTCCACATAAGAATAATGGATTCTCAGAAACATAATCAAATCCCTTTTTTTCATAATCAATTACATAAAGACTTTTATAAGTTGTCCTTGCAAAAGCATCAATTGATTCTAAATAATTAACAGCTTGTTTTTGATCTTCTTCAGAAACATCATCAACTCTGTTTATAAAAGAGAAAAAGTCATCTACATCTGGCATAACATCGTTTTTTCTGACAAAGATAGTTTTTTTTTAAAAAAATTACCCTTTAAGGTAGTTTTTGCGCTACCCTTTAGTGTGGAATCAATATAAACCTCTCATTACCACCTTTTTGAGTAGCTTAAAGGATGATCTAAACAAATAGATTTGAGTATCAAAATTAAATACTATGATACTCACAAATAACTATTTAGAAAGGCTTCCGAAAAACCAATTGATAGATTTAGCAGAATTTGTCGTTACAGAAAACTTTAAACATCATTCAAATAATAAACTACCTGAAAATTATAAAAATGATATCAATTCAATTTATCAAGAAGAATTAAGTTTTTATGAAAACTCTGAAATTTTCACCACTAAAGATCATACGGGAAATATTTTAGGGGCTATTCGCCTTTTAAAATGGAATTATACAGATGTATTACCTCTTCAAAAGATTTTTGGAATAAATCCATTATTAGCACTTAGCCAACCAAATATAAATGACATCTATCATATAGGAAGGTTTGCTGTAAAAAAGGATTTACAAGACATTAATTTGTTTAAAAAGTTACTGGTGTGTATTGCTAAAATTATATGCAATGATAAAGGTAATGTAGCTTTTGCTGAATGTGACAGTAAACTTTTAAGAATACTAAAGTTATTAGGAGTTAAGGCTATGGTAATAGGCGAATCTGTCAATTATTTGGGCTCTGAAACCATACCAATTGCAATGACTTACAATGGAATAATTGACTTCTACAATAATAACAAGCATTTACTTGATAACAACTTTAATAAAAGTCCAGATTCTTATGTATTACCAAAAAATGAAGCTGTAATGCCAATGGCTTATAGTGCTTAAAATAAATGAATAACTAAAATATATAAAAATGAACCTTGATAAAAAAGATATAAACGATAGTTCTTCAGATGTTTTAATACAACTAATAAAGAATATAGAAACGCCTTTAGCTTCAATAATTGAAGCTAATAAAAAATTCTCAACCTTAAATACTATTAATGCATTAAATTCATTAAGTGTTAAACCTAATGAGGTAATACTATCAAGCAGTCAAGAGATAGCAAATTTAATTGAAGAAGTAGTAAAGTTAGCAAGTGGAAATAAAGAAGCAGAGAGAATACCTTTAATTTATAAGATTTATCATTCTAATGAATGTGTTAAGTCTATGTGTAATAATGAAATTAATCCTCGAAAAATATCAAAACAAGACACTTCATGGTTACTAAATTTAGAAGACGAAGTTTATAAAAACATTAAACATAAAGATTTAAATTTATATGACCTATCGTACAAATTGGCTGTAAGTGAAAGACAATTACATCGTAAAATAAAAAGTCTACTTCATTTAACACCTAATAAGTACATAAGAGTTTTACGTTTGCATAAAGCAAAACAATGCATTGATGATTATTTGTATGATACTATCTCACAAATTTCTTACGCTGTTGGATATTATGACACACATTATTTTTCAAAACTTTTCAAGCAACAATATAGTGTATCTCCAAAAGAATTACTTAACTCTAGACGGTTATAAGTAATCATTTAACAGTTTTTTTGACAGTTTGGTAAGTAATATTAAAAATAATTTTACATCAATTATATTACAATAATTATGAAACTTACAGAACAGCAAAAAGCTCATCAGTTTTTGATGAGAATCTATTCAAAAGTATGGCAGGATAGCTCATTTAAAAAAAAATTAATTGATTCTCCGATAGAGACCTTAAATAAGTTTACTGGTAAAACCGCCAATCTACCAAAACACAAAGTTGTAATAGTAGAAGATCAAACTAATCCTGATCACATTTACATAAACATACCTGCTAGACCAAATATAGAAGATGTAGAGTTAAACGAAGAACAGCTAGAAGTTGCTACTGGTGGGAGTAAATTACTTTGGTATTTTGATTTACTATCTAATCAAACATTCTTAACTAATTCAAAGTAGTATTTGGTTGTAAATAATCGTGCTGTATCCATTTTAAAAAATGACCTGTTATAAGGTTGTTTTTCTATTTAATAGGTCTTGTCATTTTTAACTGTATCAATGTCAGTTTTAAAACAACATCAAAATATACCTTTATCCTTATTAATATTTAACGCATAATAATTATGAAACGTGTACTTTTTTTATTAGGTCATTTAAACGATTTAGATATCGAATGGATGATTAATAACGGTAGTAAAGCCGAATTAGAAACGGGTGACCGATTAATTCGTAAAGGTGAAACTATTGAAAACTTATATATCATCTTATCAGGTGAATTATCTATTACAGATGGAGAAAGCCAAAAACACATAGCGCTTATTGGTGCAGGAGAAATTGTAGGTGAGATGTCCTTTTTAGAATCTCGTCCACCATCAGTTTCTGTTATCGCTACGCAACCATCAACAATTTATAGTATTTCAAGAGAATTGATGAACAGTAGATTAGCAAACAACCTAGAGTTTAAAGCTAATTTCTATTATGCTATTTCATTATTCTTATCTAACAGACTTCGTAAAACAACAAGTCAGTTAGGGTATGGTTCGCCAGAAGAAGCAGATACTATAGACGAAAATGTTTTGGATGGTATTTCTCAAGCAGGATCAAGATTTGGTCAAATTTTACAAAAATTTTCTGAAGTATAAAACACTCATATAATGAAGTATAAATTTCTGCTATTTAATTTAATACTATTTTTTGGAATAAGTAAAACTTTTGGTCAAGCAACAATACCTGTAGATATTGTTAAGCTGTCAGAAATTACACTTGCGAAAAATCCAACAATTAAAAGAAATCTTTTAAGCGTTACCAATGCCGAAGGTAGTTTGCAAATACAAGAAAGTGCTTTTGATTATCAGTTAATTTCAGCTCTTTCATTAGGACGTAATTCCTTAAATCTTTTTGAGGTAGACCCAAGAAATGAATTTATAACCGACCAGTTAAAATCAAAAAACACAGGAGTGTCTGTTGGTTTACAAAAAGCGTTTAGGTCTAGTTTGAGAGCTAACATAAGTGTTGATTATACAAATGCAAATGATAATTTTCCTTTCAATAGATTTAACCAAGATGTAGGTGCTTATTTTCAAGACCACACTGTTTCTAGTACATTTTCATTAACTCAACCATTGTTAAGAGGAAGAGGTAATGGAATAGCAACAGCTTTAGAAAGAGCATCACAATTAAATCTAGAAAGTACCAACGAAAATGTTGAATTTGCTAATTCGTTTGAGCTATCTCAAATGGGTGCTTTTTATTGGCAATATGTTGCCGCATATAAAAGGCTAAAAATATTTAAAGAAAATGAAGCGCGTGTAAGGCGAGTTTTAGAAATAACACAAGAATTAGTAAAGGCTGATAAAAGACCTGCAGGAGATTTAGCGCAAGTACAAGCAGATTTAGCAAATCAAGAACGACAAACAAAAGTAGCAGAACAAACACTATATGCGACAAAATTAAATTTAGGACGATCAATTGGATTGTCAGAAGAAGAAAGTAAACAATTAGGAAATCCGACAGATGGGTTTCCAACAATAGTAGAATCTGGATACACTAAAAATATTAATAAGGCTATGTTCATCAATATAGCCCAAAACAACAGGAAAGACATTTTTGCATCTAAAAAATCACAAGAAGCCTTAGAGTTACAATTAAGTCTTTCTGAAAACAATAAAAAACCTCAATTGGATCTTACTGGATTTGTAAATTACGGTGGTGCTACTATGGGAAATGGTTTAGGTCGTGCTTTAGAGACATTCTCACAAAAAGAAGGAAGTAATATTGGATATGGAATCAGTTTAAACCTCACTTTTCCTATTAACAATAATTTGGCTAAAGGTACTTATATACAAAATGAAGTTGCCTTAAAAGACCAACAAATAGCAAATGATAATTTACAAAGGAATATAGATTTAAATGTTTCTATTGCATTAAATAATTTAGAAAACAGTGTGCAAGTTTTAGAAAAGGCACAGCAATCTCTTAATTTCTACCAAGAGGTTTATAATAACGAGCAAATAAAATTTAAAAATGGGTTAACCATTTTATTAAACCTAATACAGTTTCAAGAACGATTAACTTTTGCAGAGTTAGAATATCTACAAGCGCATCAACAATTTGCTTCTGCAATTATCAATCTTCGTTACGAAACAGGAACGCTATTAGTAGCTAATAAAAATGGACTTGCAGGAATTAGCAAGGATTTGTTTTATACAATACCTAAATAAAATAATTATTAAAAAATAAATATCATGGCAGCAGGATTTTTTAGAAAAGCAGCATTAGAAAAATTATCTACCCCAGAAAAATTAGACCAACTTATAAAAGTAACGAGTCCAAAAGGTTGGATTGCATTACTTACCATAGCAATAGCTTTAGGTACAGGTATTGCTTGGTCTTTTTTTGGTAATGTTAAAACAAAATTAAATGTTGTAGGTGTATTGTTAGGAGGAGAAATACATGAAGTTGTTGCTACATCACAAGGTCAATTAATAAGTCTTGATGTAAATATTGGAGACGTTGTCAAAGAGGGAGATGTTATTGCAAGTATAGAGCAACCAGAACTTTTTCAGCAAATAGAAGAAGTAAAAGCATCTCTTAAAGAACGAGAATTCGATTTACAACAATTGTTGTCTTATGGCAATCAAGATACCCGCTTACAAGGTCAATTAGTACAGCAGCAACGAAGTACAATTGAATTACAAACACAATTTGAAAATAAAAATTTAGAATTTTTAAGAAATCAATTAGAGACCGAAAAAAACTTACTTAAGCAAGGACTTATTACAAATTCACAAGTAGTGAACACACAGCAACAAATTGAAGCTTCTAAAAACGCAATAGAACGCCTTAAAAGTCAGATGGTACAAACTTCTAGTCAAAAATTAAATATTGGATTTGATTTGCAACAAAAAATTAATGTAAACAAACAACGTATAGCAGAAACAGAAAGACGTTTAAAGCATTTGCAAGAACGCTATGACATACAAACAAATATAAGAAGTTCTTATGCTGGAGAAGTAGTTGAGGTTTTAACAGATGCTGGTGTAATCGTAGGTCAAGGAACACCTTTATTTAAACTTAAAAATCAAAATCAAATTGCTGGAAATGATAAGTTAAGAGGTGTCTTATATATTCCTTCACAAGATGGTAAAAAAATTAAAGAAGGAATGGATGCCTTGGTCGTCCCTTCTACTGTTCAACCTCAAGAATATGGCTTTATGAAAGGAAAAGTAACTTATGTTTCAGATTTTCCTATCACTCAAAAAGGTATGATGATGACGGTTAAAAACGATCAATTAGTACAAGGAATGTTATCTAGAGGAGCACTGTTTGAAGTCTATGTTGAATTTGAAAAAGATGATGAAGCTTTTAGTGGTTTTAAATGGACATCAGCAAAAGGACCACAAATTGCAATTAATGAAGGAACCTCATGTATGGGTAAAATAACCGTAAAAAGTGAACCACCTGCAACCATGGTTGTTCCTGCTTTAAAGAAATTCTTCGACCTTTATTAAATCCTCGTATCATGAGCAAAAAGAAAGAATTTAAAATAGAAAAACAAGCACGTCCTGTTAAAACACCTACTGTTTTACAAATGGAAGGTGTAGAATGTGGGGCGGCTGCATTAAGTATTATTCTTGGGTACTATGGAAAATTTGTCCCATTGGAAAAATTACGAATTGCTTGTGGTGTTTCTAGAGATGGATTAAAAGCAACAAACATTTTAAAAGCTGCTAGAGAATATGGATTAGAAGCCAAAGGTTATGCAAAATCTATTGAAAAATTAATGCAGTTAGAAATGCCTGCTATTATTTTCTGGAATTTTAATCATTTTTTAGTCATTGAAGGATTTACAAAAAACAAAGTGTATTTAAGTGACCCTGCTCAAGGGAGGTATCATGTAAGTCATCAAGAATTTGATGATGCTTTTACAGGTGTAGTAATGACTTTTAAGCCTGGAGAGAATTTTGAAAAAGGAAACGAAAAGCAAGGTTTAATGAGTTCTCTTGCTTCAAGAGTAAAAAACTCAAAAATGAGTATTACTTATATTATTCTTGCAAGTTTATTTTTAGTAATTCCAGGTCTTGTCATTCCTTCTTTTACAAAAATATTTATTGATAAATATCTAGTCAATGGAATTTCAGAGTTTATAATGCCTTTACTTTTAGTAATGGGAGGTATCCTTCTCATAAATTCAATACTGGTGTATCTACAACAATATTATTTATTACGATTAGAAACAAAACTCGCACTAACCACATCCAGTAAGTTTTTATGGCATGTATTTCATTTGCCAATAGCTTTTTTCACCCAGCGATATAGTGGAGAGGTTGGAAACAGAGTATCCTTAAATGATAAAGTAGCAAGATTGTTAAGTGGAGATTTAGCAAATTCAGCCTTAAATGTCATAGTGGTTGTATTTTATGCATTGCTAATGTTTTCTTACGATATCGTACTCACAGTAATAGGTATTGCCATGGCTACTTTAAACATAGTGGCGTTACAATTTGTTTCTAGAGCACGTAAAGATGCGAATCGTAATTTTATGAATGAAAACGGGAAGCTTTTAGGAACTACAACCTCTGGTATTAGTATGATTGAAACTCTAAAAGCATCTGGAAGAGAAAATGATTTTTTTACAACTTGGACAGGGTATTTAGCCAAAGTAATGAACACACAACAAGAATTAGGTTGGCTAACCACAAGACTTAATATAATTCCACCATTATTAATGTCCCTTACAACAACTATCATTCTTGGTGCTGGTGCTATGCGTGTTATGGATGGGCAAATGACCTTAGGAATGCTAGTTGCTTTTTTATACTTGATGAATAATTTTATGGGACCTGTAAATCAATTAGTAAGAGTTGGAAGTTTACTTCAAGAAACAGAAGGCGATATGGGAAGAATTGATGATGTATTAAATTATGAAATTGCAAGTGAATTTGAAGAAAAAGAAGAAATAAAAAATAAAATTTCTGAAGAGAATTTACAAAAGTTAACAGGTCATTTTGAAATGAAGAATATAACTTTTGGTTACAATACCACAATGCCTGCCTTAATTGAAGATTTTAGTTTAAAGCTAAAACCTGGTAGTAGAGTTGCATTGGTTGGAGGATCTGGTAGTGGTAAATCAACAGTAGCAAGATTAGCTTCTGGTCTTTATGATCCTTGGGAAGGAGAAATACGATTTGATAATAAGCTACGAAAAGAGATTCCTAGACATATTATTACCGAATCAGTAGCTGTTATAGATCAAGAAGTATTGATGTTTAAAGGTTCTATTCAAGAAAATATAGGTTTTTGGGATGCAAAAATTCCTGAAAAACATATTATTCAATCTGCTAAAGATGCGGCAATTCACGATGTTGTTGCGGCAAGAACAGATGCTTATGATAGTGAAGTAATGGAACGAGGAGCAAATTTTAGTGGAGGTCAACGCCAACGATTAGAAATTGCAAGAGCGTTAGCATTAAATCCATCTATTTTAATTATGGATGAAGCCACAAGTGCTTTAGACCCAAAATCTGAAAAAATTGTGATGGATAATATTAAAAAGCGAGGTTGTACTTGTTTAATTGTAGCCCATAGATTGAGTACCATTATGGATTGTGATGAAATCATTGTAATGGAGTTTGGAAAAATAGTAGAACGTGGAACGCATCAAGAATTAATGAGTAAAAATGGGACTTATGCTCAGTTAATTGATTCAAAATAAAGTAGATATGTTTGAAAACAAAAAAATAAGGTTAGCAGAAAATCAATCATTAGTTTTAAAAGAGTTTGATAGATTTTGGATGGTTACTTCTGGAGAGGTTGATGTTTTTTATACTGCTATTGATGATAATGGAGAGTACGTTAGCGCTTTAAAATATTTATATAGTGCAAAATCTGGAGAATTGCTTTTTAGTTTAAAGACTTCGGAAAAAAAAGAAGATAACTATAAATTAATTGTTGTTAGTAAAGGAGCGTCTATAGTCGCAATCAATAAAAATAAGCTATTATATATAGAGCATCTTTTCTTAAAGAGCATGATTGATAAATGGGTTTTAAAGACTGCCCACCGTATACAACAAACAAATAGTCCAAGAGTATATACAATTATTGAACCGTCTGATTCAACAGACTTAAAAAAAGATGCTATTGGATTTCCTGCAAAAGGTGTACTGTGGAGTTCATTAATAAAAGGAGAATATAACATATACTCTGAAGATAGAATAGTAACTTCAGATTCAGGAATTAATTACCCAATAGCTGTATCCAATAGTTTGTGGATAAAAGGACTTTTAAATGAAACCGAAATAAAGGTTTCAAGTACAAAAGAGGTTCTTAAAGATGAAATAGATTTTATGCGTTCATTAAATAATTTACAAGATTATTTATATGCAAAATTACTTGAAAATAACACTTTAGAAATCGAGGAAGAAAGAAATCGAATAAAAGAAAAAGTAACCTCAGAAGCTTCTAATTTATCAAGCACATTACAACAATTAAGAACTATTGTTGTTGGGAAAAACAAAAAAGGAACTGTACTAAAAGGTAATAAAGCTTTAGACAATAATTTATTTGCTACTTGTCAGCTTATTGGTGATGCAGTTGGATTTCAATTTGAAGCTCCAAAATTTATGGAGTCTTATAAAAATAGTACTACGAATCAATTATATGCTATTGCTCAATCATCTAAAGTAAGAGTTCGCAAAATAATTCTTAGAGGCACATGGTGGAAAGAAGAAAATGGACATTTAATTGCTTTTTATAAAGAAGATAAAAGACCTGTAGCTTTAATACAAAGCACACCAAATTCTTATCTTTTAAAAGATATTTCAACAGGAGAAGAACTAAAAATAGATCATAAAATTGCAGATCAATTAGAGCCTATTTGTTATATGCTTTTTTACGGATTTAATGAGACCATGACATCAGTAAGAAAGATTGGTAAATTTGCAGTTCAAGGGATAAAAAAAGATTCTAAATACCTAATCCTAGCTGCATTTGCAGGAAGTTTAATAGGCTTATTAGTTCCTGTTTTGTCAGGAGTTATGTTTGATGATGTAATACCTACTGCCGATAAATCGTTACACTTCGAAGTGTTTGCAATCATGCTCATGTTAGGATTGGTTACAGCAGGGTTACAACTCGTTCAAGGAGTCTTACAACTCAGAGTAGAATCTAAATCCAGTATTAATTTACAAGCTGGTGTAATGGATCATTTGTTACGCTTGCCAGTTACTTTTTATAAAAAATTCTCAGCGGGAGATTTAACTAACAGAGCTTTAAGTATTAATGGTATTCGACAAATATTATCTAGCACAGTAATGACTGCTGTTTTAAGTGGTGCTTTTTCATTTGTAAATTTAGGGTTGTTATTTTATTACGAATCTAGTTTAGCTTGGATAGGAGTTGGTTTGGCTTTATTAGCTGTGACATTTATGACTATTATTGGTTTTATGAAATTAAAATATGACCGTCAAATCTCTGATATTCAAGGTGAGTTACAAGGGTTTCTTTTTGAATTCTTATCAGGAATTACTAAAATTAGAATTACGGGTGGAGAACGTAGAATATTTACACTTTGGGGAACAAAATTCTCTAAACTAAAACAATTAGGATTTAGCTCTGGAAGTTACCAGAATTTTGTAGAAGTTTTTAATAGTTCGTATCCATTATTCACTAATATTCTATTTTTTGGTTTTATATATTATACCGTTAGTAATGCTACTGCTGTAGGTGCTATGATTTCTGTAGGTGCTTTTATGGCATTTATCAGTGCTTTTAATCAGTTTTTAAGAGATTGTTTAAAAATGAGCATGGCGCTAATTACATCGTTAAATATCATTACTTTATATGAAAGGGTAAAACCAATTTTAGAAGAAATACCTGAATCTTCAGAACAAAGTACAGACCCAGGAGAATTGGTTGGAGATATTGAAATGAATTCGGTTTCTTTTAGGTATCATGAAGACCAACCGTTAATTTTAAACAACTTATCTTTTAAGATTAATCAAGGGGAAATGGTCGCTTTTGTAGGAACTTCTGGTTCTGGTAAATCTACAATAATGCGCTTGTTATTAGGGTTTGAAGAGCCTGAAGCTGGTTCAATATACTATGATGGTGATGCATATGATTCTATGAATAAAGATTTGGTGCGTAGACAGATTGGTGTTGTGCTTCAAAATGGAGCCTTGATGTCTGGAAGTATTTATAAGAATATTGTTGGTAACTCAGAACTAACATTGGAGGATGCATGGGAAGCAGCACGAATGGCAGGAATGGAAGAAGATATAAAGCAAATGCCTATGGAAATGCATACTGTGATAAGTGAAGGTGCAGGAACATTCTCTGGAGGGCAACGTCAACGTTTAATGATTGCTCGTGCCATTGTGCATAAACCTAGATTATTATTTATGGATGAGGCAACAAGTGCTTTAGATAATAAAACACAAAATATTGTGTCAGAAAGTTTAGATAAGCTTCAAGCTACGAGAATAGTAATTGCTCACCGTTTAAGTACTGTAAAAAATGCTGATTGTATTTATGTGTTAGATAAAGGAGCAATTGTAGAATCGGGTTCTTTTGAAGAATTGATGGAGAAAAAAGGAGTGTTTGCAAATTTAGCCAAACGACAAATAGCATAAGTGTTTAAGGATGACTGAAGATGAAAAATATACATTTTTAAAAGAGCTTGTTAAAGAAGAACAAGTAATAGATGAATTACTTATATATTCAAAAAACAAGTTTATTTCAAATGAGCAAAAAACGAACACTTTATTAGAAGATTCTTATGTTGATACTTGGGAAAGGTATTCTGAAGAATCAAAAGAAATAGGTGTTTTTGAAACTTTGAAAAAGTATATTGTTCAATTACAATTTCCTGTTCAAAAAGGAATTTCAAAAACGGGGGCGTATATTAATACAACTTTAAGAGGGAAAAGTAACTTAAATAAATCAGCTTTAAAATTAAATCAACCAAAGGGACTAAAACTTGAAATCTACAAAAGTGCTTTGGTTGGGAGTGTTCCAGTACTTATAATTCCAGATGACGAAGATTTTAACACGCTAGTTTGTGCGTTATCTAATAAAAATGAACCTAAAGAATTAACAAAGTCTATGGGTGCTTCATTTATTAACGGAATCAATAATTGGGATAGAATACACCAATTAAAAGCAGATTGGTTACAAGGAAACTCAACAGGAAATTGGAGTTTGTATTTTAAAGAAAATATTTTACCAAAACCTCATCTTTTTAAAGATAAATTAATAATACTGAGTACAAAAGAATATAGCGGTATTAAAAGTCAAAGTATTGGAGTTTCAAAAAGCACTTGGAAATTGTCTTCCTTAATAATTAGAAGAGAACATGAGTGTGCTCATTTATTTACTTTAAAACATTATGGAGTGATGGCGAATAATATGCATGATGAAATTATTGCAGATTATGCAGGTATTACAAAAGTACTAGGTCATTTTAATAAAGATTGGTGCTTGCATTTTATAGGTTTAGAAAATTACCCTAAATATAGAAATGGAGCCCGTTTAGAAAATTATCAAGGGAAGAATAAGTTATCAGAACAAGCTTTTGAAGGTTTAAAAAGAATAATTAAAAATGTTACTGAATCAATTTTTCAATTTGATAATAGTTTAGGAAAAATACAATCTGCAACAGATCAATTACATCGAATAAAAAGTATTTGCGAAGTTGATTTAATTACAATGGCTTCTTCCAAAGGGAAACAGAAATTAATGGAGAAATATAATAGTAAGCAAGTTACGATTTTAGTGTGATGATGAAAAACGAAAAAATATTAGGAGAAATGAATGCTATTTTAGATCAAATATCTAAAATAATGCAGGTGGAAAGAAGTACTTTTTTTCTATTAAATAGAGAAACCTCTACCCTAGAAAGCTTGGTTGCTCAAGGAGTGAAAAATATTATTATTTCTGTTCCATTAGGAAAAGGAATAGTAGGAACTATGTTTCAACAAAAACAACCAATCATTGAAAATAATGCACAAATTAGTAATTTGTTAGACAAATCGTATGATAAACAATTACACTTTGTTACAAAATCGGTAGCATGTGTACCTGTTTTTAATGAAAAAGGAAAACCCATTGGTGCATTACAATCTTTAAACAAGAAGAATGGAACTTTTACAGAAAAAGACATTAAAATATTAAAGAGTTTTGCATCAGCCATTACTTTGATAATAAAAAATAGCGAACTCTATTTTGCTAGCGAGCATATTAAAAATAACTTTTCAACCTTATTAGAGGTTTTTAAAGCTGTTTCATCTGAATTAAATTTAAACAGACTTATTCAAGTTATTATGAATAAGGCAGCAGAAATCACAAAATCTGATAGAAGCTCATTATTTCTGGTAGATGAAGAAACTGGAGAACTTTGGACGGTTTTTGCTAAAGGACTTGAAAACCAAGTTGTGAGAACAAAAAAGGGAATTGTTGCTGAAGTAGCAAAAAGTAAAAAACCATTGATTGTTAACGACCCTTATAACCATCCACATTTTGATACTTCAGTAGATAAAAAAACAAAATACACCACAAAATCTATTTTAAGTGTTCCTGTTTTTAATTCTAAAAATAAAGTATTAGGAGTTATACAAGTTATTAATAAATTAAAAAATAATTTTGATACAGACGATTTAGATATCCTTACAGGGTTTGCAAGTCAAATTCGTATTGCCATAGAAAATGCAAAACTGTTTGACCAAATTCAAGGAATGAAGAATCATTTAGATATTTTAGTTCAAAATCTAGATAGTGGTATTGTAACTATAGATAAATCGCTTAAAATAAGTACTGTTAATCAAACTTTTAATGAATTATTTGGTTTAAAGAAGAACCAAAATTTAACTAATAATTTTATTGATGATATAGAGAGCTCATTAAAACCTTTATTTAAGCATTGTGAAGAAACAATAAGTACAGGAGAAAAACAGTATCAAGAAGAAGTAAAAGTAAAAATTACCAATAAAAAGCTTGTTACTATTAATAGTAGTACTTTACCTATGCAAGATGCTAAAGGAAAGGTTATTGGTGCAATCGTTGTTTTTAATGATATTTCTAAAGAAAAGAGAATCCAATCTAATTTAAGCAGATATATTCCACAGCATTTAGTAAAACAAGTTATGGATCATGATAATCTATCTTTATTAAAAGGTAATTATTCTAAATGCAGTATTTTATTTTCAGATATTAGAAATTTCACCACATTAACGGAAGAGTTTGGTGCTATTCAAATTGTAGAATTGTTAAATAAATATTTTGAAGCAATGATTACTTCGGTACATAAGTACAATGGAATTTTAGATAAATATATCGGTGATGCTATTATGACCGTTTTTGGAGTACCTTATGCTAATATTTCTGATGCAAAAAATGCGGTAAATTGTGCTTTAGATATGTTTTCAATGCTTGCCGATTTAAATAAAGTAAATAAAAAATTACCTACTTTAAATATAGGTATTGGTATTAGTACTGGTAATGTGGTCTCTGGTAATATTGGATCTGAAAAACGTTTTGAATATACCGTAATTGGAGATTCTGTTAATTTAGCGGCTCGTTTAGAAAGCGCAACAAAAACCTATAATGTAAATTTATTAATTTGCGAAGAAACCTATAATGAAGTAAAAAAAGATTTTCATTGCAGAGAAATAGATACCTTATTGGTAAAAGGAAAAAACATTCCAGTTAAAGTATTTACAGTAATTGCCCCTAAGAACATAGAGCTTACACAACAACAATTAGATTTCAACTCAAAATATATAGAAGGCTTGGCTTATTATAAAGAAAACAACTATCAAAAAGCCATAAAACTTTTTCAAGAAGCAGATAAATTAATTCCTAATGATGGTCCAACACATGTGTTTATTGAAAAACTGAACAATCTTCTTTTAAAAACAGTTTAATTTTAAAACTCTCCAAAGGTAAAAATCAATAAAAATATTATTCCATAAAATAGAATAAGATTTAGAGAAACAAAACTAAAACGTTTCAGTCTACTAATTTCAAAAACCTTAGAATTCCAAATAATAATTAGCAAATGATAGGGTAGAAAAAAGGCTTGTTCAATAAAATTATCTCCTACAAACGCATTTAACATTATGGATATTGGCACAAATATTATCGTCCAAATACTAACGTTGTAAATATTCAGTACAAGATGCTCATGAAAATTCTTTTTTTGTTTAAAATATACTAGATAACTCAAAAAAGTTAAAAGAAAAATATTAAACAATAGTATAACAAATTGTGACGAGATAGTACTTGTTACAATAATCCCTAAAAAATCGTTTGCAAATAGATAGTGTAATAAAAGAAGTAGTGAACCTATTGTAAAAAACTTACCAGGACTATAGTAGAACCCTCTATATCCTTTCCAATAATTTAGAATAAGTTTTTCAGGCTGAGTTAATCCTATTTTCATATTTTTAAAAAAAGATTTTTCTAATGAAAAAATACTATTAAATAGGTCATTTAAAACTGATCCACTTGTTATTCGTTTGTTTGTGAAATATTGTCCACATTTTGAACAATATTTCTTATCAATTTCATTAGAACAAACTGAACATATTTTATTTTGACTTTTATTCATTGTACTTTTTAATTCTGTTTAAGACATTTTCGTCAGTCTTTTTGTCATTTTTCTACCTACCCAAAAGGGTACTTTTATATCATATTATTTAAATACAAATTAGTAACATTATGGAACTTACAAAAGAACAAAAATTATTTCAAACCGTTGTACAAAAAGCTTGGGAAGACACTGCTTTTAAACAAGAACTAATTAACAACCCTATAGAAGCAATTGAAAATTTAACAGGAAAGCGAGTAAAATTACCAGAAGGTAAAACTGTTGTGGTACGAGATCAAACAGATACTTCCGTTGTTTACATCAATATTCCTGCTGAACCTAATATGGATGATATGGAATTAACAGAAGAGCAATTAGAAATTGTTGCTGGTGGTGGTAATCCAGGTGTAATTATACAAGCTTCAACTGCTTCTGATCCATTGAATGGAATGGTAGAAGGCTAGAATAATGTTTGTTTTTAATAACATATTAAATTCAATTAAAGAGAAGTGCTACTTTACATCACTTCTCTTTTTTATATTAATTCCTACAATACTTAATGGGCAAATTAAGTATAAAAATATAGCAGATAGTTTATTCTCTAAAAGTAAAATTCATTTAAAAAAAGGAGAATATGATATTGCACTTTCTTTAGTTGAACAGAGCTTATTGATTTTTAATAAAACAAAAAAATACAAAGCTATAGCTGATAATTACAATCAAATTGCGACAATATATTTTTACAAGAGTGAATTTCGTAAAGCATTGACGGCGTTTCAAAAAAGTAAGACATTTTTTAAAAAAGCTGATTTTAAAAACGGTATTGCATCTTCAACAAATAATATTGGAGCTATTTATTATTCTTTGGGTAATTACTCTAAAGCTATTGATAATTATAAATGGGCAATTAAAATCCATGAAGAACTACAAAATGAAGCTCAAATAGCTGGTACTACACAAAACATAGGTAACATTTATTATGTTCTTAATGATTTTGTTAATGCAAAAATATATTATGAAAAAGCAGAAAAAAACCATCAAAAATCTAAAAATAATGAAGCACTAGCTCTTGTAAAAAGTAGTTTAGGTAGAATTTACTTGAAAGAAAAGCAATTTAGTAAGGCACTTATATACTTTAATACTTCATTAAAACTTGCAAGGGACTCTAATAACAAGCAAGTTCAAACTGAAGTCTTGTATAATATAGGTGATCTTTATAAATCAAAAAAAAACTTTCTTGAATCGGTAAAATATTTAAAACAATCTGTTTTAATCGCTGAAGAAATAAAAAATGATCTTCAAAAAAGCACTTCTTTAGTTACGTTAGGTACTGTATACTTAGAATTTAATAAGATAAATTTAGCAATTAGTAATTGTAATAAAGGGTTGCTTTTAGCAGAACAAATAAAAACTGTTTCTATTCAGGAAGAAGCATGTAAATGTTTGTATGAAGGCTATAAATCGAAAAATAATTTATTTAAAGCCTTACAATACAATGAGCAAATGTATCTGTTAAGAGATAGCCTAAATCTAAAACAAACTTCAGGTAAAATATTAAACATGAAGTTTGAAAAAGAAATGCTATTAGATAGTATCGCCCATGTAGAAAAAGAACGAAAAGTAACTTTAGCCCACCAAAAGGTAGTAGAGAAAAAAGAAAAGCAACGTAACATTTTTATCATAGCAGGTTGTTTTGCGTTATTGTTAGCTATAGGAATTTTTAGCAGATTAAATTTTGTAAAAAAATCGAAAGCAAGATTACAAGTAGAAAAAGATAGATCAGAACATTTATTACATAATATTTTACCAGAAGAAGTAGCCGAAGAACTCAAAGAAAAAGGCTATGTAGATGCCCAAGATTTTGAAACAACCTCTATATTATTTACAGACTTTAAATCTTTTACCGAAACTGCATCCAAATTAAGTCCTCAAGAATTGGTTGAAGAAATTAATGTATGCTTTAAAGCCTTCGATAATATAATGGAACAGTATAATATTGAAAAAATAAAAACTATTGGTGATGCTTATATGGCAGCAGGAGGTTTACCACAACCAGATATCAATGCTGTTAAGAATACTATTATGGCAGCGTTAGATATGCAAACTTTTGTAAGTAAAAGAAAACGAGAAAATGATGCACAAAACAAACCCGCTTTTGAAATGCGTGTAGGGATTCATGTAGGCCCTATAGTAGCAGGTATTGTTGGTGTTAAAAAATTCCAATATGATATTTGGGGAGATACCGTAAATACTGCAAGCCGTATGGAAAGCAATAGTGAGGTTGGTAAGGTAAATATTAGCCAAGACACCTATTTGTTAGTTAAGAACGAAAAAGACCTAGCTTTTGAATACCGAGGGAAAATTGCTACAAAGGGGAAAGGAGACTTGGAAATGTATTTTGTTAGTAAGGCTCTAATTTAAAAAGTTGCAACGCAACGCATTTAAAGTTGTTAGCCGAACTAATCCCGATGAATATCCGAATCTACTTATTATTTCATTTCTTTAAAATCCAATTGTCATTGCGAGGAACGAAGTAGTCTGTCATCCTGCGAAGACAAGAATCTAAAAATAGATTAACCTGTGTTTTCATTGATCTATACCTAAATAATCAAAATTGAGCAGTTTATTAAAGTCTTTTTTTCCAATTCTAACAGCGTAGCGGTCTAAAATCTAACCAAAAACAGTTTCATCAGTTTTAATGGCATTTTCATCATAAATCTTCACAATATATTTACACCATAGTTAAACGGAAAACTAAATAATTATGGAATTAACATCAGCACAACAAAAATCTCAAGAATTATTACAAACTATAATAACCAAAGCATGGGAAGAAGAAGCTTTTAAACAAGAGTTAATAGCAAATCCTATTAAGACTATTGAAAAAGTAACTGGAGAGCGTATTAACTTACCTGAAGGGAAGGCCTTAATAGTAAAAGATCAAACGGATGATTCTGTAGTGTATATCAATATTCCCTCAGAACCCAATATGGAAGATTTAGAATTAAGCGAAGAACAGTTAGAAGTGATTGCAGGAGGCGGAAGCATTTGGCCAATAGGTTTTCCTATTATCATTTCAACAGATCCAGCTAAGGACGGATTTCAATAATAATAATAATAATAATAATAATAATCAAATAAATATTAACAATTAAATTTAAAATTATGAGTTTAGAACAATCGCAAGAAAATGCACAAAAAAATCTTAACAAGTTAATCAACAAATGTTGGGAAGATGAGAATTTCAAAAAAGAATTAATCGAAAACCCAGTTGAGACAATGGAAACTTTTTATGGTAGAACTTTAGATTCTAATAAAAAGAGTAAGAGAAAAATCGTTGTTAATGATCAAACAGATCCGTCTGTTGTTCATATTAACATTCCTGCAAAACCAAATTTTGATGATATGGAATTATCAGACGCTGAGTTAGAAGCTGTGGCTGGTGGATGGTTTGTTCAATTAGGATGGACTTTAATCTGTTTTGGAGATGGAGATCCAGGGGATACTTCAGTTGCTGTATAGAATTAAATGATTCTCAATTTAATGTGAGTTAAATTTACAAAGAATCTCAGAATTTAACTCACATTTATATTAACACTTAAAATTAAAAAAAATGAATTTTACACAATCTCAAGATAATCAAAAAATTATGAATGATCTAATCAACAAATGTTGGGAAGATGAGAATTTCAAAAAAGAATTAATTGCTAACCCAACTAAAACGCTAGAAAAGTTTTTAGGGAAGCCACTAAATAATAAAAAAGGAATAAAATTAGTAGTTAACGATCAAACGGACCCTTCTTTTATTCATATTAACATTCCTCAAAATCAAAAATTTGATGACATAGAGTTAACAGATGACCAGCTAGAAGCTGTTGCAGGAGGTTGGGAACTTTTTGGAACATTCATATGTGTAACAGATACAAAGCCTAAGACTCAATCTTAATTCTAAATCTAAAATGTATTAACAATTAAATTTAAAATTATGAGTTTAGAACAATCGCAAGAAAATGCACAAAAAAATCTTAACAAGTTAATCAACAAATGTTGGGAAGATGAGAATTTCAAAAAAGAATTAATCGAAAACCCAGTTGAGACAATGGAAACTTTTTATGGTAGAACTTTAGATTCTAATAAAAAGAGTAAGAGAAAAATCGTTGTTAATGATCAAACAGATCCGTCTGTTGTTCATATTAACATTCCTGCAAAACCAAATTTTGATGATATGGAATTATCAGACGCTGAGCTAGAAGCTGTGGCTGGTGGTTGGTTTGTTCAATTAGGATGGACTTTAATCTGTTTTGGAGATGGGGATCCAGGAGGTACTTCTGTATCTGTAGAATAAAGAATAGATTATTATTGGAGGATTTAAAGAGAAAACTATCACTCTTTATTTAACTCAAACAATATCTCATAAGTAAAAATAATGCTAAAACATTAATAAATAATACTATTAAGAATATGCAATCTGCTTTTTTAAAGAAAATTTATATTAGTTCTTTAACCCCTTTTGAGATATTAAAATTTAAAGACAGAATCAATTGTTCTTTTGAAAAAAAAGAACAATTGATTCTGTTAGATTTTTGGAAAAAAAGTGTATCAAAAAATTCATCATGTAAAATTTTTGATGAGTATTGCCAAGTAAACAAACTTAATGAGTTTGATATTTCATTAATGACTTCAAACATAATTGATTTTAAGGAAGAAGTTAATTTCCCTTTTTGGATAAATACACTAACCGAGGTTTTAAAGAAAACAAATTTAAAATCTCACGAGTCTAAAGATAAAACAAACCCTTTTTATCAAATACTTTTTCCTTTTCTTGATTACTTCTCTTCAGCTTTAAAAACTTCTAATATAAAGTTACCAAATCAAAAAATCATTAATCAATTAAACTTGACTTTATATCAAAGCTTATTTAGCATATCAAGTTCAGTATTATTTATAGAATTTGAAAAATTTAAGAAAGAAAAATGTATACATGGATTAAAAGATAATATTTATTACAAAAAATTTGTTGATAATATTTTATTGGATAAATATAATGACCTATTTCTTAAATACCCAATGCTTGCTAGAAAATTAGCAACAAAAACATCCAGATATCTTAATTTTATAAAAACCATGTTTCAAAGATTTGATACAGATAGAGAGGAAATAGAAAATAGTTTTAATACAAAATTGGATGAAATTAATCAAATACATTTAAATCTAGGAGATCAACATAACGGTGAATCTACAACAATATTTGAATTTAATAATACTATTAAAATAGTTTATAAACCAGTAAATATTTCTATTACAAAAGTTTATAATCAATTTTTAGAATGGGTATCGGTGAATATTGAAGATAAACTAAAGGTTTTTAAAGTATTAGATAAAAATAAATATGGTTGGCTAGAGCATGTAGAAAATCAAAAATGTATTAATATTAAGGATATTAAACTCTATTACGAACGAGCAGGAATGTTGGCGTGTATAACATACTTTTTAAACTCATCAGATTATCACTTCGAAAATGTAATAGCAGCTGGTAATTGTCCAGTTTTAATTGACCATGAAACTTTGGTTAGTCCTCAAATAAAAAGGATAAATAAAAAAACCAATTCATCTCTGGATAAAATTTTTGGGACTGTATTAGAAAGTCTTCTACTTCCGACTGGAATTAAAGATACTCCATCATATGCTAGCGGGTTTGGATCATCTATCGAAGTAGAGATAAATACTGTAATTCCAAAAATAAAGAATGGTAATAAAGATAATATGGTAATAGTTCCAGAGATGGTAACAAAAAAACTATATAAAAAAAATAAACCAATTTTAAATAATAAGATAGAAAACCTCAAAAATTATCAATCAGAATTTAAAACTGGGTTTGAAAAAGTTTATAACTTAATATTAGCAAATAAGCCTAAATTCTTATCAAAAAATTCTCCTTTAGAGGGTTTTAAGAATCAAAAAATTAGATTTATTAATAGACGTACAGGAGTATATTTCAAAATTTTAAAACTTTTAAATAAACCAGAATACCTAAGTGATTCCATGAAATACGGATTAAAGTTAGAGCTTCTAGCTAGGGCTTATGCAGTAAATGGGAATTGGTCAAGTATCTTAAGTTCTGAAAGAAAACAAATGCTATTAGGCGATATCCCAGCATTTTATACAAATACGATTTCTAATAGTATTATCGTATCAAATGAAGAAGTAAACATTTTTCAATTAAATGCATTTGATAATATAAAAAGTAAAATCAAGAATGCAGGAATGGATGATTTTCAACATCAAATAGGTCTAATAAATGAAGTAATAACACTTTAAACTAAATAGGATGAAAAATAAAAGCATAGGAAGTAAAATTTTATATTTTCCATTAACAAAAATATTAGTAGGGATAGTTCTTGTTTCAAGTACTTATGGGATTGCAAAAAACTTAAAAGGCGGAATAGCCAGACTCTCTTTTCTTTCTAAAGATTGGAATAATTTAATTGTAACGATTATTTCAACTGCCCTAGCAGTTATTGTATATATTTATTTATATAAGTTTTATGAAAAAAGAAATATAACAGAGTTTTCTAAAAATAGCCTTGTTAAAAATTTAATTTTAGGGGTTATGCTTGGAACATTATTACAAGCATTGACAATATTGGTAATCTATTTAAAAGGAGGATATACAATTTTATCTATAAATCCTATTATGTACATTATACCTTCTTTAGCTATGGCCTTTGCTTCAGCAATTTTTGAAGAAATTTTATTTAGAGGAATTATATTTAGAATAACAGAGGAGAAGTTAGGAAGTTATATCTCATTAATAATATCTGCTATAATTTTTGGAGCTTTACATTTTACTAACCCAAACAGTTCATTAAGTGCTAGTATTGGATTGGCAATTCAAGCAGGTTTATTACTCGGTGCTGCCTATATTTATTCAAGAAATTTGTGGTTTCCTATTGCAATTCATTTTGCTTGGAATTTTACACAATCTGCAATTTTTGGAGCTAATGTGTCTGGGAATACAATATCAAAAACATTGATATCTTCAAGGATTGAAGGCGAAAATTGGTTTACTGGTGGTCAATTTGGACCAGAAGGTTCAATTCAAGCAACAGTCTTTTGCCTTATGGCAACTATAATTCTTATGATCTTAAGTCATAAAAAAGGAAGAATTATTAAACCATATTGGAAAAAATAATATTTAAAGTTTTGGAAAATTAATCATTAAAATATACAAACAAGTTTAAAAGGGTGCACGACAAATTTCCGTTTAAGCTGCTTTTTTGCATAACTGTTTGATTTGATTCCATTTTCCACTTTTATAAACGACTCTAAGCTGTGCCATTTGCTGCAATCCTTTTTTAGTCCATCTTTGTCCTGAGAGTTTAAGGCGTTTTTGTAACACATCTTTATGTGCGGATTCTATCGCACCTGATCCTATTTGTAATCCTTTTTCTTTAAAAACATGGTACTGCATACGTTTTTCGTGATTGTTATAATAACCTACTAGTTGTCTTAATTTTTCTGTTTTGTTCTCAAGTTTATTCAGTGTTTTAATGATTGGGGTTATTCCTTTACTAAGCATTATTAGGTGCTGTTTATCTATCCATTGTTCTCTTTGGGTTTTGTCTTTAAAATAGTCTTTGGCAAATTCACACAAGTGTTCTTTGGCATGGAAAAAGTCTACAATCTGTTCACATTTCGGGTAGGTATCTTCTACCCAATTCCATATCCATGTAGCACCATCAGCTATAAAAACTTTGTTCTTGATATTTTCAATACAGTATTCCATCTTGGGCAAGAATTCCTTGCTGCTACCTAAGTGAGCTACATAATTAGAACCTAGTAATTCGCACCTATCTCTGGAAACTTGTGTCAAATCTTCATCTTTGTAGATGCGTCCTAGTTTAATCTCCTTCCAATCCTCTTCTCTTGTAAAATACATGCTCCCATCGACACTTACATAATGACGTTTGTTTGATTCACTAGGTGAAACTTCTTCATATCCTTTTACCTCTATATTTTCAAGCTGTTCTTGCTCCAAACTATGTCCGTAATAGTGACAAATACGCTCTACCTGTTTGGCATTGACACTTGAACCTGTAAGATTGTTAATTACCTCTTCTGCTTCTTTAAAAACTAAATGTTGTCCCATATAGCATATCGTCTCTTGTGCAAAACTACTTATCGACATAGTTGTCGGGCTTTGAGCAAGTATGTGAACTTTTTCAATATCTATTTTTCCAAATCGAGTCTGAAGTTTTTTTTAACGTTTTTGTCCTTGGGAATTTCACCAACAGATAACTGTAAAACCTCTTGCTCTAATTTATGCATCATCTCTGCATAGGTAGACTCATAATCATATCCGCTTTCCATTCGTTTAGGGTTCGATTCCCATTCTGATAAATATTTCTCGAAAAGTGATGTGGCTTGCTGTTTAAAATCCATTGGTCTTTCTTCGAAAATTACAACTTTTTATAATTTTACGGAAATTTGTCGTGCACCCGTTTAAAACACTTGGAAAATATCTAATTAATGTTTCCTATGACACGAGTATTTTTGTACAATTTGAGAAACAAGTTTCTATTTCTTTTATAAATAAAGATAATAAAAAAGAATATTTCACTTTTTGGATAAAAGGAGATATTTTAGAGCCTATGAGCTAAAATTAAAACACTCCTCAAAAAAGAAGTGTTTTGGTATTCAATTTTCTTTAAGCCAAATTTCAGAAGCTCTATCAAAACCACACCAACGATGATTTTCATCATAGCCTCGTCCAGCTAATTCATGACGAATCAACTTTTCTAGCGGTATTTTGGCATGAAGCAGAAAACGTAATAATTCTCCATCCATTACAGAGAATGTTCCCGTTAAATCTTCCCAATGCCGAAGAGGGTCATATTGCATTTTAATATGACGAATATCGTCATAAGTCATTTCAGAATAATCTTTCGGTAAAATATCCAAAAATTCCATTTCCATCTCTTGGGCAGTTGCTTCTTCGCAAACGACCCAATTATTCTCTGATCCGTGTAATACGCCAAAACGAATACCAGAAATGCGATACTTAAAGTTAAGCCACATACAATGATCAATCGCTTTTTGCTTGTTATCAAACAAGTCCAAATAGTTATCGTTTTTCATAGCTCTATTTCTTTACTTGTTTTCCGGGTTGAGATTTTAAAACTCTACCATTCAAAGAAATAATATCTTCTTTTGAAGATTTTGAATCTTTTCCTTTTTTACGCAATAAACGTTGCGTATTAAACAGCGAACGACATTTAATATTAAACTCGGTATAATTAACAGCTTCATCTTTATTTTTTAAAGATTTTACATATGCATTATAGAGTTCAGCATTAGATAGTTGATTGTCTTTTACTTTCATAATAATATCTAAGGCAGCACTAGCAATTAAATTAAATCCACGTTCCGATTCCGAAAGGTCAAAGCCAAGTGCTTCAATCTTCTTTTGTTGAGCATCATCGGCATATTTAAGCAGTACAGTAACATCACGTTTATAATCTTTAAGACGGTCAACGATGATTCGTTTTTCGTCTTTGATTGTTTCCATTTTTGTTTCGGTTTGCTCCAAAAGCACTTGATCTGTTTTGATGTTTTCTATTAAAACATCCACAATAGTTGTATTCATAATTTTAAATTTTTAATTGTTATTATTTAGTTATGTAATCCTCCATAGGGAATGGATGATAAAATCTGATTTAAGGCGTTTAGATTCGATACAGATACGTTCTAATTCTTCCTCAGCTTCATCTTCGGTGTCAAAGAAAAATGAAGGCTGTGTTGTTACGGCATATTTATCTTCATCCTTCACATCAGAGGTGAAAATGGCATATACGCGTTGGGTCTTTCCACGTTTAAACAAAATGGAATAATAATTACTGACGTCGTATGAGTCCCACTCTTCTACTGGTTTGCTTCTTAGGTAATGAATGTCAATCATCTTTTCGTTAAAAAAGTCATTTACTTCATCTTGAGTCAACTTTGGGACAGCATTTATGCCATCTTTCCATTTTTGAATTATATAAGAAAGTAAACAGGAATCATCACCAATTAGCTCCAAAAGTTCTGCATCCGTTTTTTCAGTTAGCATACTTCTATCGTAATTAGTAAATAACCATAAGACAATTTTAATCAGCTCTTTTCTCGGAATTAATTGCAGAAATACAGTATCGATTTCTGTTACTTTTCGAATTTCGAATTCTTTTGCTAATAGCTCCAAAAAATGAAGCATTAGCTTTCGTTGTTTAATAGTCATCATCAGAGGTTTTAAAAGATTCATCAATTACTTCACAATGATTAGAAATTGTAGCCAAAAGATGATTGTAATCTTTACTTTTAGCCTCTTCTAATACCAAGTCAATTTCTTCTTGTGTCCAGCCTTCTTTTCTAGCTTGACGTTGGAATACACCCATAATCATAAAGGCATTTCCGTTTACACCAACCAATTCAAGACTGACGGTTTTGTTTACTACTTTTTTCATTTTTTAAAAATTTAAAGGTTACTATTTAATTTTGTTAACAGCTAACAGCTAACTGCTTTCGAAAGTTCTTTTCCTAGCTTTTCAATTATCCCAATTACCAAAGCATTACCCATAAAAAAGGCACGTTGGATATCAGTTATCCCATCACATTTGGTAAAATCATCAGGAAAACCATTGAGACGTTCCAATTCAATAGGATGCAATCTTCGGTATCTTCCGTTTACTTTTATTACATGTTTTTCTCTAGCGATATAAGTACCTCCTTCACGCGTAAGCATTGTTCGTGCTGGTTTATCCAGTTTGTCAGGAAATGGAACATTACCTTCTCGGTAGATATAAGGTTTGCCTGTGTATTTGCTAATTCTATGAATGGATTTTGCTCCCTTGCAGATTTTCCATTTCGGAATGTCTTCTTCTTTGATATAAAAAGATTCAGGGATTAATTTTTTATCTAACAAAACATCTCCCAAAGTGGTTTTCTTACCATCATATTTGGGTTTGATATTTTGAGTGTAATACATTCCATTTATTATAAGACCTACTTTTTTAAAACGATTGTTTTTGTTTGAAAAAGAGTTCATTATTTTTTCTGTGGAATTAGGAATTATTCCAGAGATAGCTGAATCAGTACTCGTTACTGGAAATGCTTTTGCAGTGATTCCTTCTTGAATTAGCCAATCTTTAGGATTAGTATTTTTCAGTTTTTTGTATAAAGCTGTTCCTTTACGATACCCAAGAATAAAAACTCTACGCCTTCGTTGTGGGAATCCATAATCTGCAGCATTTATCACTCGCCATTCTACGGCATAACCTAAATTATTAAGTGATGTTAAAATAACAGCAAAGTCTCTTCCTCTTTGAAAAGAAGGGGAAAGCAACAATCTGTCTACATTTTCCAATAACAGATAATCTGGAGCATCATTCTTTAGTTGTTTTAAAAAAGTTTCAATACTCCACCAGAGTTTTCCTTTCTTGCCATCTAACCCTTTGTTTGCAGTACGATTAGCAATAGAAAAATCCTGACAAGGAAATCCTCCAACTAATAAATCATGTTTTGGGATGTTACAGATGCCACTTGAGACAATGTTTTCAAAATTTTCTTCAGAATGATTTGCATCTAGAAACCGATTTTTATAAACAATATTGGCATGTTGCTTTTTAGTTCGAGGTTCAAATTGATTACTCCAAACCACTTCAAAATCTGAACTCTTTTTCTTTGGATAGTCTTCCAATGCAATTCTAAATCCACCAACACCAGCAAAGAGTTCTACTACTCTTATTGGTGTTTTACTCATTGCTTAATTTCGCTTAGCGAATAATTGGCTGTTAAAACTTCCGTTTTACGCTTCCGTTTTTCACCAGCTACACTTTTTTTAGCAGATAAAGGTTTGTCAAACTGTTTACTGTACCATCCGTTTCTCTCAATATATTTTGTTAAGATTTCAGATGGATAAGAACTCAGCAAGAATTTACCTTCTATGCCTTCAAGAGTAGTTAATAATTGTTTAAAATGTTTTTCTGAATAACCACTATAAAAGGATTGGCAAGAATTAAAATAAGGCGGGTCGATATAATGAAAAGTATCTACTGAATCTCGTGCTTTAATGACTTTACAAGCATCATTACACTCAATTTGTGTACTTTCCAATCGTTTAAAAATCTCTTTATTGAAACTCATTTTTTTGTTCAATAATTTCTTGGCTTGTTTTCCATATTTATCGTAACCCCAAGAACCAATCTGACAGGCGAAACCAAAATTTGTCCCCACATAGAATGCCCACGCTTGTTGTTTTTTATTGAATAAATGTGGCATTCTATAGATACTTAAAGCTACTGTGTAGCTTGCTCTTGAAAATGGAGTAGCTTGAATTCTAGTTTTAAGCCAGTCGAAATCTGTTTTTATAACTTCATAAAAATTTACCACCATATTGTTGGTGTCATTTATAATTTCAGATTCAACAGGTTCTTTTGCAAAAAACACCGCACCACCTCCAAAAAATGCCTCTGTATATATAGAGTGTTTTGGAATGAGTGGTAATATTTCTGACAGTAAATTTAATTTACCACCATAGTAAGTAATGGGTGTTTTTGGCATAGATAATTGGTTGGTTAGTTTTATAAATTAGGACTTACAGACATTGATTGTCGGAAAAAGAATAGTAACCTTCAGAAGTAATAATGACATGATCTAAAAAAGTAACATCAAATAATTTTGCTATTTTTTGTAGCTTTTTAGTTATTGATTTATCCTTTTCAGAAGGCTTTAAATTACCTGAAGGATGATTGTGAATCACACAAAATGCTGTGGTGTTTGTTAATAGAATTAGCTGAAATATCTCATGAAAATTAGAAACGACACCTTTTACTGTGCCAGCACCAATTTCTGAAATACCAAGAACTCTATTTGCATTCGTAAGTAGTAGTACCCAAAAGAATTCTTTAAGATCGATACGTTTTAAATTTACAAACTGCCTGAGTGTTTTGTCTACATCTTCAGAACTTTTGATGTGTATCATGTTTTGAAATAGTGGACGCTTATAATTCACTTCTACTTCACTGCAACTCAAAAGTTGAGTTGTTACGTTTTTTTGTTTCATTAGGATATGATTTTAAGTGCCCATAACGGGCTATTCATTTAAAGGTGTGTCACAGACACATTTAATAAAAAATGATCTGTAATTGTTTGAAACTAGTATGAAGCAAAATTGAAATGCTATATATACAGGCAATTATGGAAAGATATCAGCATACCTTAGTGTTCGTGCTGAAAAAGCAATGGAAGCTTTGCCTAAAATGAATAAACGTAAATAGATTTCATAATTAGAAAGATTTGTAAAATCTGATGCTTCAAAAATGGGATAGAATTCTTTGGTAAAATAATTAGCATCATGAACTCCTAATCGAAAACAAATTATAGTTCCTACGTTTCCTAAAATAGATTCTTTTAATCGTGGTTCTATCATTCCTAAATGCTGACAAGCCAAAATTAAACCGACATTGAATTTCCGCAATTCAGAAAGCATAATTCCGATATTTGGTGTCATATAGGATGGGTATTCATCTAAATAAATGAAAAATGGTTTTCTATCCTTTTTAGGAATTACAACTCTCGAAAAAGCTGCAGATGCAAAAGAATTGATAAACAGAGAAGACAATAAAAAAGATGCATCTTGGCCAATAAACCCCTTTGCAATACGTAGGATGCAAATCTTTTGGGAATTCATAACAATACTTAATCGTAATTCTTCGGTATTAGAATGGAGTAATTTTTTTACTGCTGGATGTGCTACAAAAGCACCTATTTTGTTATAAATAGGAATAAGGTCGTTGGGTTTGTAGTTTTTAAACTCTTTTTTCCAAAAATTACGAAGTTCAGAGCTTACTAAATGGTGTATACACGAATCACGATACTCTTTGTCTTGAAGAATACGAATGATATCTGAAAAATGTGCAGAAGGTTGATCTAACAGCGATAATAAAATATAACGAAGAATGTGTTCCATTTTCGGCCCCCAGGCACTACTCCATAATTTTTTTAGGGTGTCTAAAATATGAGAAGCCACTAAAGACCTTTTCTCATAAGGAACAGAACGTAGTGGATTGTATTTCCATTTTAAATTTGGGTCAGAAAGATCAATAAATACAATATCTTTTTTTCTATTTTCTGGAATTTGTTCTAACAAAGAAGTACTCATGTCTCCATGTACATCAACCAAAAATACTCCACGTTTTTTTATAATGTCTTGAAGAACTAATGTTTCTATAAGTGTCGTTTTTCCTGCTCCTGTTTTTCCAAAAATAGCCATATGAAACAACCGATCATTTTGATAAATACCAAAACGTTTTCGTTCTTCTCGAAAGTTAGATTCCGCAAAATAACTGATATTAGGATTTAAGAAAGGAAACATACACTGATTTTAAATCAGGTGTTGAAATAGTTATATACAGGGCTCTTTTTAGCAAAGACTATGTTGTATATTTGAGGAATGATTTATGAAAACACATATATCGGAACTTTTATATACTTATTTGGGTATTATGCTGGGATAAATAAAATTGAGAATCCAACTTCGTTTAACTTAACACAACAAACTCCTACTGATAAAACTGTAGGTGACTTGTTAAGTAGAATAGGTGGAAAGAATTTTATTTTTGAATTCAAGAGAACAAAAAATAATATAAAAAAAGAGCTTGATAAAAAGCAAAGAGTTAGCCTATTAAACCATCTGTTTAATTCCAAAGAAGATTTCTTGTTTTCTCAAAAAATACACTTTATTGTATATCCAGAGAATAATGATTTTATGATTGATTTTTATACAAAAATTAGGGATATCAATAATTTATCACCACTAAACTTTAAATCTTTTTCATCAGGAGTTTTTAAAGATTCTCTTTTAATTGGGAAGTCTACTGAAAAAATTGGAGGAAGTATTGATGAACTAAAAAAATATATAACTTTATTAAATAGATTCGCTCCATTGCCAAAAAGTTCAGGAGGAAGACATGCAGGAATTATGGTTAATTATAATAAAGATAAAAACGAAATAAATTTTTATGAATATGAAGATATTTTGGTTTTAAAAAAACAATTAACTCTAGAGTTAGAAGTGATTCATCAGAAGTCTAGAAAAATAAAAAAGGATAGGAATTTTGGTATGAGCAGATAATGAAAAATACTATTGCAAATAGAACATTATTTTTCACCACAATCGGCAATGTTTATTCTAAAAGAAAAACTACCAAAAGGCAGTTTCCAGTATTTATACACGCACGAATATTTGGTATAAATTTAAGATGATATGTTGTGTTTTCAGGTTCGAACGAACTTAAGGCTGGAGAGCAATCTTGAAGTTACCGCTTCAAAATCATTCAAATCAAGGTTTTCGTCCTTTAAAATTAGGCTTTTATCAGGTTCGAACCCTTCTTTTTTACAACGATATAGACGATGCCATTCACTGATTACTACAGAACGATAATCCCTTATAAAATAAAGCGATTTGTCCTTTAATCTCAGGTTCGAACCAAATTGAGACAACACCTCTTTTTTTTTATTATTGTCTCCATTTTTAAAAATAGAGCTTGCTTTTAAATTAAAATCTAGCGTATTTTTAGTGTGTGTTTTCCAAGAAAACTCAGCAATTTCAAGATCAGATATTTTGTCTTCTAATTCTTGAATTTGGTTATTCATTTCAGCTTTAAGAGTAATCATTTCTTTAGCGCTAATTTCATTGTTTAACCGAAGTGTAATCAATTGTTGACGCTTCGTGAGGCTTTCTGTTTTGCGTTTTAAAAGACTTTGTTTTAAATTTTGAGTATCTACTACATCTTCTTTTTCTGTAGCATCTAAACAAGTAATTGCAAGATTGTAAAAATCTTCATCTATTTGAATTTTCTCAATATGATTTTTAATAATTTCAGTAAGTTTTTTTTCTTCTATATAAGGTTGACTACACTTTTGTTTTCGTTTGGTGCAACGATAATAAATTTTTTCTGTAATAGTAGCTTTTTTCATTTCTGAAATTGGTAACTCACAGGATTTGCAAGTGTTTCTATTTTTAAATGAAAACTTGGTATTACAAGTTGTACATCTAATTTGAAGTTTATGTTCCGCAGTAATTGGAGAATCACATTCTCCACAATAAATCGGCCCACGATATGGAAAGTCATAAGAATTTACTCGAGTAGGTCTGCCTTTGTTTTTGATGATTTCTTGTGCTCGTTTAAATTCCTCATAAGTAATCATCCGTTGATGTTTTCCTTCTAATTGAGTTAAAACACCCTCGCTATTTCTCCAATTAAAATAACCTGCATAGAACTCATTTCTAAATAATTTTGCAAAGGTATTTAAAGCATAGGGGTTCCCTCTTGCATTGGTTAATCCCAATTCTTTAGCTTCACGTTTTATATCGGAAATTGAGTAAGTACCTTTAAGTAATAGCTTCCATAATCGTTGTACTATTGAAAACCGTTTAGGGTCTGAAATGATTTCTTTTTCGCCAGGTCTCCCAGAATTATGCAAGTATCCAATAGGTAATACAGCACAAGGATACCATCCTCTTTCTGCCTTTTGTCGCATACCTCGTTTTACATCTACAGACAAATCATTAGAATACTGGTTTGACATTCCAAATTCAATATACATCATAATTACGTTATCTGTCGGGAGATATTCTTTTCCATAGGTTTGAATATGCTTAATAATGTTTTTTTGCAGTAAATCAGTAATGATTCCTCCATCTATAGGATTACGAGCTAAACGATTTAATTTCCAACTCAAAATACCTTGAGCTTCATTATTTCTGATGCGTTCAATCATTTCATTAAAACCTTTTCTTCCTGGCTCTTTGGCAGATTTTGATTCGGAAATAACATCAACAATCTGAAGATTTAACTGTACAGCTAGTTTTCTAACTTCCGTAATTTGATCCTCAATAGATGCCATTTGCTTATCATCAGACTCTGTTGACTTTCGTGCGTATATAAAATATTTTATGTCTTTTTTTTTATTCATAATTTTGAGACTCAAAAAGGGACAAAGGAATGTATTTAAAGCGCTACACCGTAAATCATCCTTTGCCCCTTGTTGGGTTTAAATATTTTATAGTTGTTGTTTTACGGTGTAGCATTACTACTATAGCATAGTGATGAAAATTGAAAAATTACCGATAGACAACATAAATTAATCGCATTAGATATAGCCCTAATTCTTCGCTTTGTTTTAAACTGATTGTTTTAGCATACTTCTTAAAATATAACTCTTGAAATTGTTTTATCTGCGAATCGGATAATTTTGTAGGAAGTATTGCAGTCATAATTAGCATCCTATCTAAATCTTTGGATGCTATAAATACAGGATTCTTTTAAAAGCCCTGTATATATAGCCGAATGATAATTTGTTACATTCTTAGAATGTCATATACAAATGTTCCAAATTATATATTTGATGCTTATTTAAAAATATTAAAACCTTCAGAAATGTGTATTTTGTTGGTTATTATTAGACAAACCTATGGTTGGTATAATAAACGAACAAAAAGTTATAAAAAGCAAGATTGGATATCACAGCGTTTTTTTGAAGAGAAAACTAATTTGTCGATACGAACTATTTCAAGTGGTATTGAAGGTCTTATTGAAAAAGGAATTATTACTTTAACCAATGAGCAAGGACACCTTCTTGTGTCTGCACAACAAAGACGAATGACTTCAAAAATTTTCTATGCATTGAGGAGACGAGAAATAAATGGAAAAGTAAATCAACAGTATACTTCTAAAAAGAATACTCGTTTTCTAACTGATAATCAGCGCTACCAAGAAATTATGAGGCAGCAAAATTTGCACAACAACAATGAAAATCATTAAAAAAAGCACCGAAAAGGTGTTTTTATTTACAAAATTTGCAGACAGAATATTCTTTTTATTACTCAATTTATAGAAGCTATGCACTTTTTATACGTTATCTATGCAAAAACTGCACGCTACAAAATAAACACTACAAAAGAAAAACAAAAAGAAAGTTGAAACGCAATAATTTGAAAAGGAATATAGAATTTAGATGTACAGAACAAAGAAATTATAAAGACAGATTTCAAAGCATTAAACAATTCATATCTGTTTTTTTAACAAGAATCTGTACATAAAATTAATATAGTTATTGAGTTTAAATACAGGTTCATCTTGAAAAAATGAATTTAAAAATTAGTTAAAATCATAAATAATAACTTACCCTAAAAAAGAAGAAACGGATTGAATTATTGGAATAGAAAAAAGAAAGATGTAACCATCTTTCACAATATACAATCGGCTTATTCACATATTGTATTAAAAAAATTGACTTTACAGCTTCCAGTATATAAATGCTACTGCATTATTGATAGTATTGAAAAAGACACTACAGAAATTATTACTAGTAACGCTGTAGTGTCTTAATCATATATGAACAAATTGAATAATTTACGAAACGTTCGTAAACAGACAACTGTCACCCAAGCAGATATATCACATTTGCTTGGTGGGGTTGATACGACTTTGATTTCTAGAATAGAAGAAGGTACTCATCCCATCAACCTTAATATAATCATAACATACATTTTACTGTTTGGCAAGTCTGTACTTGACTTATTTCCAAAAACTGTGGATAAAATAAAAATTGATTTGAAGGAAAAACTGCCTTCATTATTAATTTTATTGGATGAATCAGAAACAAGTACGGATGTAAAAGCAAGAATTAAGTTCTTTGAAACTGTTTTTGATAATTTGTTAAAAGAAGAACGATGAAAAAGAGCGAAAAAATAGTATGTGCCTTGTTTCCTAATGCATTGGGTGTTGGTTATGCAGTTTTCAATAGCCCAAAGGAATTATTACATCATCAATTAGTACGTGTTCGACCTATGTGTTCTCGTAAGAGTAAAGCTTTTATCGAAAAATTAATTAATGAGTTAAAACCAGATTTGGTAGTTTTAGAAGACCCGAACGCTAAAAAATCACGAAAACGAGAACGGGTTACAAAACTTATTAAAGATATCGTATCGACCTGTAAAAGTAAAGATATCAATGTGCACCAATATTCAAGAGAACACATTAAAAATGTTTTTGAACAGTTTGGTAAAACTACAAAATATGGCATTGCTGTAATTATTTCTGATTGGTTTCCCAAATTAAAACCTGTATTACCAAGACCTTGGAAACTTGGATATAGTGAACAACATCATCAAGGTATGTTTGATGCAATTAGTTTAGGGCTTACCCATTATTATCTTCAGGATTAAATAAATTTACAATATTATAATTCATGCTATATTAGATTAGAATCTGCTAGTTAGTTAACTATGCTAAATATTTTGTAAATTTGAATATAATCTAATGTATTATGAGTATTAAAGAATTAATAATAAACAAGGTCAATGCCATTAATAACCCAAAAATTTTAAAAGAAATTTTAAGTTTAATTTCTATTGAATCTGAAACAGAAGAAATCTATCGATTTTCTGATGACGAAAAGAAATTAGTTTTTGAGGGAATTAATGATGCTGATAACGGTAATAGTTATAATCAGCAAGAATCTGATAAAATCATATCAAAATGGTTCGAAGAGAAGTCAGGTGGACTCTTAGAGCATTAAAAGATAAAATGGCGATTTATGAATATTGGATTCATAAAAATAAATCTACTGCATACCCTAAAAAACTAGACCGCCTTTTTAATGAAATTATGAACTTAACGACTTCTTTTCCTTATTCAGGAATAAAAACGGAGTTTGATAGTATTAGAATCCGTATCGTTAAGTACTACAAACTTGTTTATCGAATTACAGACTCTAGTATTGAAGTACTTACTGTTTGGGATACCAGACAAAACCCTAAGAAACTAAAAATAAAATAATAAAAAACTCCAGCTATTTAGTTGGAGTTTTAGATTGAAAAAATGACGATTTATATTTACTCTACAATTTCTAATCGTGTAAAAAAGTATTTGAGAGACCAATACATCCAATAAGGTGTTGCGAGTCCAAATGTAATGATAGAGAGTAACATCAGACCTAATGACATAATAAAATATTCTCCGAATCCTCCTGTGAATTTAATTTTCTTGCTCATAATAGCTTGTTTAATGGTTATATTTTTGTTTTCTAATTGTTCTTCTTGGATTTTTGTTTCTCTAGAAACTCCTAGTATTTCTTTAACTGATCTTTCCATTATTCCTGTTTGTTTTGTTTGCTGTAAAGCGTAGCAAAAAATATAAGTACGAATAGACATCCGATAAAATAGACGATGTTTAAAATGAAAAAAGGTAGGTTAATTCCGAGAAAATTATTCAAAATATAGGCTAATTGAACAAGGGTTATTAAAACAGTTCCAAAAAGAGCTAAAGCAGTTGCTGTTTTTAATTCCATAGCTTTATTTAGTTTTTTGATTTTTCTATCTCTTGCTTTATCATTTGCATTTCTTGAGCATCTATATGCCTCCAAGCAGTTTTAATGGCTTCTTGATAATATTCTTCTAAAGCTTTAGCAATTGGATTATAAATTCCAGTATCAAGCGATAACATTTGTGTTGGTGTCGGTTTTCCCGTCCATGTTTGGTTTCCTTGTGCTACAATCTCTTTTCGTGGAAGTGATACTGTTTTCTTCCAAAACTTCTCACCAGTAAAAGGATCAGTAGCTTCAATAATTATATTTCCGAAGTGGTAAAAAGTACCACCTACTGTATAATGATTTGAAGCACTTTTATTAATGGCTTGTGCCCAATTCGTTTTCTTCCCTAATTGTAATTTTCCTTCTTCTTTTAAACTAATTCTAATTTCAAGAGCTATATCAGAATTCTTCTTATCTCCATAAACCATTTCATCTCGACTTTTAAACGGTCCACGTAAAGAGAACCCTTTGGCTATCAACATTTCTTCAAAATCATCTGCCATATTTTCAATAAAAGTGGAATACGGCGGTACGAGTTTGTTTGGATCTTCATCTGCAAATACAGGATTGATTAGTGCTACAGTAATTCCTGCACTTCTTGGATTTGCACGTTCAGGTGGTGTGTAATCAAAATTTGGATTGTGTTTTGGTGCTTTGCTTGTAATGTTACTTGTTGAGCCACATCCAAAGAATAATAGCATACAGAATACAAATAATAGTTTCTTCATAATGTTATGTTTTAAAGTTAAAAAGCAAACATAATAAAAAAATCATTAAGCGGACTATATAGTCCGCTTAATTTTATCTATAAACCAATACATTTCTGAAATTATTTAAGATTTGTATGGCTTTATCTAAAGAAGAAAAAAAATATCTAATAAAACTAGGGAAATTAATAGTTAAACTTCGAGAAAAACGAGGGTTGAAACAATATGAGTTATCCGATTTATTGGATATTGATGTGAGAGTATTAAGGCGTATTGAAAAAGGAGAAACAAATATTCATCTTGTTATGTTTTTAAAATTCGTTAAAGCCCTAGATGTTGACCCATCATATTTTTTTGATTTACCAACTAAATCAAAAGAGTAACCTCTGTTATATATCTTCATTAAAACTTGACTTTAACAGTGTCATTGTCTACTTTAGATATTCATTTAAAGTGTATTAGACAATGAAAAAACGAGTTGGAGTATGGATTCGAGTATCTACTAAATTACAACAAAACTCAGATAGTCCAGAGCATCATTTAGAAAAAGCGAAAATGTATGCTGATTTAAAAGAATGGGATATTGTTGAAGAATATCATTTGGAAGCAGTAAGTGGGAAAAGTGTAATGGCTCATCATGAAGCCCAGCGAATGCTCAGAGATATTCAAAGCGGACATATTCAAGGTCTTATTTTTTCTAAAATTGCTCGACTAGCAAGAAACGTAAAAGAGCTTCTTGAATTTTCAGATCATTTTCAAGAATATAATGCAGACCTCGTTTCACTTGGAGAATCTATAGATACTAGTTCTCCTTCAGGTAGGTTTTTCTATACTATCATTTCTGCAATGAGCCAGTGGGAAAGAGAAAACATTGTAGAACGTATAAAATCTTCTGTTGAAGTACGTGCAAAAATGGGGAAAGTAATGGGTGCTATCCCTTATGGATATAAGCGAGTTGGAAAGGAGGAAATGGATATTGATGAAAAAGAAGCACCAATTCGAAAAATGATGTATACGCTTTTTTTAGAACACCAACGTTTTGGTACTGTTGCGAAAATATTAAATGATAAAGGACACAGAACAAAAAGAAATAGTCTTTTTTCAGGAACTAGTATTAAACGATTACTTAAGGATCCAACAGCTAAAGGAATAAGGCGGTCGCATTATACTAAAGTCAATAAGGAAGGAAAAACAGAAATTCGAGATAAAGAAGATTGGTACATCCATGAAGCTCCTAGAATTGTTTCTGATGAATTATGGGACGAAGTAAACCAACTAATTACCAAACAAGAAAAAGGCAGAATTCAGCCTCTTAATAAGAAGGTCCATTTATTTACCAGTTATCTATTTTGTGAGTGTGGAGGAAAGATGTACATTCCGTCTGGAAATCCAAAATATACCTGTAAAAAATGTAAACGTAAAATTGGGATAGAAGATATTGAAGAAATCTTTAAAGAACAGTTAACAGAATTTATTTTATCAAAAGAAGAAGTTAATCGTTATTTCGATGGAACTCATACTATAGTAAATGATAAAAAAGAAGAGATAAAAATCATACAATCTAAGGTTGAAAAACTAGAAATAAAAATTCAAAAATTATTTGACCTTCATGAAAAAGGACAAATTGAAACTGATAGATTTAAAGAATTTTATGATAAACCTAATAGAGAAATTAAAGAGCTTAAAATGAAAATTCCACAACTGGAAGGAGAAATTTATGCATTAAATGACCAATTTAAATCTAGCGGATATATTATTGAAGAAGCACGTTCTTTATATGAAAATTGGGATAAGTTAGATAAACTACAAAAGCGTAACATCATAGAAATCATTACCGAGAAGATAATAGTGTCCGAGCAGGAAGTTACTATAAACCTTAACTATATATTGCCGAAGGCATCTTCTTTTAAATCGACTGCAAATGGGTTACATAGACTATAAGTAATTGCTTGTTCTCGCCTACTTCTGAAAATCCTCGCAAATTTTTAGCTTGGTGTGTACTTGCAAAGTTAAGTGCTAACCCACGCAACTACTTATAGCCGAGATCGATAGACAACATCTTGTTGAAGCTGGATGCAATTGATAGGACAACAATTATAAAAATGGGTAGTTCATTTTTATAATTGACATACAGCTTGCTGTGCTTCTTTTTTTTGATTTTAAAAATAATAAAATTTAATCGTTTTTAAAATTCTGATTATCAGGTGTTTATTTTTCAGATATCCCTGAGTTCAGGGATAGGTATCCCTGAGCTCAGGGATACGAAAAATATACGGAGTTCAGGGATAAAATTTTAATATTTATTATTTATTATTGTAAAGTATCTCATTTTACATAAGTTATGAAAACAAAATTACTTTATTTAACTATTATTTATTCAATTACATTTTCAATTCATTCTCAAAATTTACTAAACAATAGTTCTTGGACTGTGGGTTCTGGTTCTGTAACTGGTTTTATACAAAATGGAGCTACTATAGAAAATAGTAGAGAGTTAGGTAAAAACCACATAGGTAAAGATGTTGTTTTGTGGAAAGCCACACCAGATGCCGCTAACAATGCAGATGGAGGTTGGAACACGTCTTGGATAAATGCTTCAAGTACCAATTCATATCGTTTTAGTGTTTGGATAAAAAAAACAAATTCTAATAATGGAAGTACTTATTTTGGTTTTTATGCTAATAATTCTGGTTCTTTAAGACTTAATGGTACTTATTACCATAACTTATATTTTTGGTATGGAGATTTACCAAAACTAAATAGGTGGTATTTGTTGGTAGGTTATGTGCATAAAAGTAGTTATACAGGAACTACCAATACAGGAGGTATTTATGATGGTACCACTGGAGAAAAAGTAAAAACAATTACAGATTACAAAGTTTCAAATAAAGTTACTGCTTTAAGACATCGTTCATATTTGTATTACGACACTAATACATTAGATAAACAATATTTTTATGAACCAAGAATAGATGTTATAAATGGTAATGAACCAACAATTAAGAAGTTGTTAAAAATTAATGAAAATTCTAAATTAATACTGTCTTATGATGTTGCTGGCAATCAAACTCAAAATTTTTATTGTGGAGATCCTTCTTACTGCTCCCCTCCTGCTGCTCGAAAACAACAAAAAACAAAAGAGTTAATAACACATGAAGAAGAAATTGTTGAAGAAACAGACGATACCGAACCTGATTATAACAATGAACTAACTGTGTACCCAAACCCAACAGAGAATAGGGTATCTATTCAAGTGGAACAAGAATTATTAACACAGATTCATACAATTCGCATTTACAATACAAACTCTACGCTGTTACAGGATTTATCTTTTAATAAAGCGAATAAAATTGAAGTTGATTTAACGAATACACCTTCTGGAGTTTATTTTCTTCATTTACATTTAAAAGGAGGAAAAAGTATGACCAAAAAAATTATAAAAAAATAAAAATTGACCCCGATGAAAAGAAGACTACACATATTTATCGTATTATTATTTTTAGGATTTCAATTTTCTAACGCACAAGACCCAAACGTTGTTGGAGGAAAAAGTACGGTTAAAATAGATTTTAAAAAAACCAATATTAAAACTAAAATAACATTTAACGAAGCTAAGAATTTAAGTAATTTTTCTAAAAAAAATAAATTAAACAATAGAAAAGTACAGCCAATTGATCCAGACGATCCCATTGGACCAGATGACCCAATAGACCCTAACTGTTTAACAGACCCCAAAACAGGAAAGTGTGTTGATTTTGATATACCAGGTGACCCTATTACAAACACAAAAGAAGCTGGTAGTACAGCTGGTAGCTTATCCGTTTCTTTAACAGGTGCTGCAAGTTATTCCATTCCTATAATGGTGCCTCCAGGTATAAAAGATGTAGCGCCTAATATTGGGATAAGTTACACGAGCCAAGGTGCAAATGGTTTGGCTGGTTGGGGGTGGAATGTTTCTGGCTTATCTACTATTAGTAGAATACCTGCCACTAAATATTATGATAACAAACACGATGGTATCGATTTTAAAGAGGATCGTTTTTCTCTTGACGGGCAACGTTTAATTATAAAATCGGGCACTTATGGAGCAAGTGGATCTGTGTATCAAACAGAAAATTATTCCAATGTTAAAGTAGTTGCTTATGGAGCTTCTCCTTATGGAAGTACATATGGACCTTCTTACTTTATTGTGTATTATCCTGATGGTACTAGAGCTTGGTATGGAAATTCAGGAAACTCTAGAGGCAGGTTAGAGTGGGCTATTTTTAGGTGGCAAGACCCACAAGGAAATTATGTAGATTATAATTATCAGTCAGATAATGGATTGTTGAGCATTAAAACGATTAAATATGGTGGAAGAATTGGTGGACCTTCGCCCATGAACCAAATTAACTTTACCTATGCCACAAGAGTTAGACCTGAAAATGTATATGTAGGAGAATATAGCTTTAAAAGAACTAATTTATTAAGAAGTATTCAAGTAACAGCAAGTGGTTCTCAATATAGAAAATATGAATTAACCCATAATACCACTTCTTTAGGATACCAACGTTTGGCATCTGTTAAAGAATACAATGCTCAAAACAAAGCTTTAAGACCCATTACTTTTGGTTACGAGAATACATCTTCTTGGATTAAAAAAAGAGTAAAATCTGGAGATTTATACCCAGGTTTTAATTATAAGACAAGTAGTTTAATCGCAGGAGATTATGATGGAGATGGTAGAACAGATGTTATTTTTTATAATAAAAATACAAGAGATAAAATATACTTACATATAAATTTGTATGATAAAATTAGTTTAGGCTACAAAATAAATACAGAACAATTTAGTGATGTTTTTTCAAGTACTATTTTATCTTGGAATAATAAAATCTTAAGACAACAAGCTGTAACCACAGTGAGAGAAACATCTACCTCATCTACATCTTCGACTTCTGCTGTTCGATTTAGAACGTTTGCGCAAGCAGCTTATGGACCTGTTCATCAATATGATAAGGTATGGAATGCTTCAAAATACAGAACCGATAATTATTGTAGTAGTTCTAGTTATTATGCCATTCCTAAAAAATACATTTCAGGAGATTTTAATGGAGATGGTTTAACGGATGTTATTGCCATAGAAAAATCATATACTTCAAGAAACTGTATACAAGGTATTGGTGGAGGAGATTTAATAGAAGCTTTACCAGAATCGGCTAACAAAATCAACACAGAAGAAAAATCAATATCTAAAATAAAACCTATTGATGATTGCGATTGTAGTTCTTATACAACAAATCAATACAATGCAAAGGTTCATTTTATTGACTTAAAAAGAACAGTAACTTCAAATTTCGCTAAAGTTTCTGGTTATTTAAGAAAAGGAATTGGTTCTAAAGATAGAATACTGACTGCTGATCATAATGGAGATGGGAAACAAGATATTTATCATTTTAAAGAAGGGAAGTTATATATATACATTAAATGTTGATAATAATTTGGTGTTACTTCATGAAGAAAGTGATTCAGGAATAAAATTAGACAACCCAATTTTATTGGGAGATTATAATGGAGATGGAAAGACTGATTTTCTAGTGGCAACAGTTAATAAATCTAAAAACTGGAGGTACTTTATCTCTAAAGGGAAAGGCTTTTATAAACAAACAAAAACACTTCCTTTTGCATATTATAAAGATGAATTAATAAGAGGATCTGTTGTTAAAAGTGGAATTTATATATACAACCCTTATTATGAATATCGTTATACAGCGCAAGATGTAAATGGAGATGGTAAAACAGATTTGGTTATGCACAATACAATAGCCCCGTATTCTGCTTATGATAGATCTGTTGAATATATTAGTATTTATAAAAATAATCAAAGTAGTTCAAGTACTACTCCTACATTTTCTTATGAAACTGGGTATACAGATACCAGTGGTCAAGTTGGTAAATTTGGATATCCAATTTTTTTAGAATCTAATCGTACTAACGGTAATTTAGAATATGGCTATATTAGTGTAAACAATATCTATATGTATGAGTTTGCGAAAGACCATAGGAAAGATGCTACTCTTAAGAGCATTACTAATAATGGTATAAAAACAACTATTAATTATGAACGTTTAGGAATACCAGAAAACCAATTAGGAAATCAAGCCTATACATCTGATAATAGCCAAAATTACCCTTATGTTAATATTAATAGGGCTAATTCGTTTCAACTCGTTAAGAAATTAACAGAAGAAGGCGCAGGAATAAAACGTTACCAAGATTTTATGTATCATGGAGCGGTTTCTAATATTAATATTGGTTTCCAAGGGTTTTTAAAAACAAAAAGAAGTAATTGGTATGGTAATGGTGTAGGTACTCTATGGACAATATCGAAACACGATGTTACTAAAAAAGGAGCAGTTACCGAACAATGGGTTTCTACTTCGCAGTATGAAGGTAGTAGTTACATCTCTAAGAATACCAATACGTTTGGTACAAATTTAGCGAGTAATAAGGTGTTTACAAACATTCCTACAAAAGTGGTACAACACAATGCTTTAAATGATGTTACCACGACAAAAACCTTTACCTACGATGCTTATAAAAATTTACTAACCGAAAACACGGTTTATAGTGGAGGTAGCAAAAAAGTTACATATACTTATATTAACAACCCGAATTCTAACAACCAATATTATCATATAGGACGAATTACCAAAAAAGTGGAAACCAATACCATTGGAGGGAATGCTTTTACCACAGAAGAACAATATAGTTACAGTAATAATTTACTCACACAGCAAAAAGTAAAAGGAAATAGAACGGCTTGGAATACGGAGAATTTTACCTATGATACTTTTGGTAATGTTGCTAGAAAAACACTAACTCCGAGTGGTGTAGCTACAAGAACAGAAAATTTTAAATATGACACCAGTGGTCGCTTTTTAATAGAATCTACAGATATCGAAGGCTTAAAAACAACGTTTACATACGATACTTTTGGAAACCCTTTAACAAGTACAAACCCTTTTAACCAAGTTACTACTTTCTCTTATGATGGTTGGAATCGTTTGATTTCTGAAAAAAACTACCTAAATAAAACGACTACCTTTTCTTATACCTATTTAAATGGAGGTGGATTGAGAAAAACTACAAATTATGACCAAGGAACTGACGAAACCGTAGAATATAATGCTTTAGGTTGGGTATTAAAAAGTGGTGCTTTAGGCATTAATAATAAATGGACGTATAAAAGTTTTCAATATGATGTAGCTGGTAGAAAAACGAAAGAGAGTGAGCCTTATTTTACCTCTGCAAGCCAATGGAATACCGTTATTTATGATGCTTATGGTAGGGAGATTACGAAAACTAGTTTTAATGGTTTAGTGGCAAATATAACTTATAACGGTTTGGTTACCACCGTATCTGATGGTACTAAAACCGTAAAAACAACCAAAGATGGTGGAGGCAATATCCTAAAAATGGAAGATCCAGGAGGGGTTATTAATTATACGTATTTTGGTAATGGGGTAATGAAAACAGCGAATTACGGAAGCCATGTAGTAAGTACAGAAATAGATGGTTGGGGGCGAAAAACAAAGTTAACAGACCCTTCTGCAGGCGTTTATACCTATAAATACAATAACTTAGGGGAAATTTTAAAAGAAACCACCCCCAAAGGCACTACAACTTATACTTACGATGCTTTTGGTAAAATAACCACGAAAAAAATAAATGGAGAGGAAACGAATATAAATTTGAATTATACGTATAATTCTTCCACAAAATTGTTAACTTCTATTCAAGGAAATAATGCTCGTACCAATGAAAATTATTCGTATACTTATGTATATGATAGCTATAAAAGGCCTTCTATTACAAAAGAGCAAAATGGCAAAGCTTATTTTGAACATCAAGTAACTAGAGATTCTTATGGGAGGGTAAATGCAGAAACTTATATTGGTAAAAACTTAGGAAATAATGCAAGTAGTACTGTAAAAGTTAGAAATGTATTCGATACAAATTCTGGAATTTTAACTGAGGTACAAGACTATAATGCAGGAACTTCTTTGTGGAAACTAAAAGACGCAAACGAAAGAGGGCAGGCAAAAGAAGTTCTTTTAGGTAATGGAATGGTTAAAAAAAGAACCTATGACCAATTTGGTTTTTTAACCGAGATATTGGACCAAACTTCTGGAAACTCCCCAAAAACAGCCTTGAATTTAGCATATAGTTTTAACACTATTAGAGGAAACCTAAACAGTAGAAAAAACACTAATTTAGGTTGGAGTGAAACTTTTACCTACGATAATTTAGACCGCTTAACAAACATATCTGGTTCCGTAAGTCGCTCGCAAGCTTATGATACCAGAGGGCGTATTACCTCTAACTCCGAGATAGGTAGTTATAAGTACAATTCCAGTAATTTGTATCGTTTACAAAATGTAGATTTAAATACAAAAGGAGATTTACATTACCAAAACCAACCATTACAAGATATAAAATACAATGCCTATAAAAAACCTGTTTCTATTAAGGTTAAAAATAAGGCACAGGTAGATTTTGAATATGGCATTTTACAAAACAGAAGCCATGCTTATTATGGAGGGAATGAGGATAATAAATTAAGCCGTAGGTACCAAAAACACTATTCGGGTATTACTCCTGTAGAAATTGAGGTAGATAAACAAGGAAACACAAAAATTATTACCTATATAGGTGGTGATGCTTATTCTGCCCCTATAGTACACATTAAACAAACAAAAACAGGCGAAACCAGTGGCTTTTACTACTTGCATAGAGATTATTTAAGTAGTATTTTAGCAATTACAGATAGCAATGCAAATGTAATAGAGCAACGCCAATTTGGTGCTTGGGGCGAGGTAGATAAATTTAAAACCGGCAATAGCGAGGTAGCTTTTACAAGCAATACTACCTTATTAAACAGAGGCTATACAGGGCACGAACATTTTATAAGCGTTGGTTTAATACATATGAATGGTCGTATGTACGATGCCAAACTAGGGCGTTTTTTATCGCCAGATAATTATATACAAGAACCGTTTAGTACACAAAGTTTTAATCGATATGGGTATGTTTGGAATAATCCGTTAAAATTTACTGATAAAAGTGGGGAGTTCTTTTTTACAGCTATTTTGGTAGGAGCTTTAATTGGAGCAACAGCAGGAGCAGTTGGTTATATTGTAAATGCAGCCATTACTGGAAATTGGAATTGGGCTAGTTTTGGGCAAGCTATTTTGGGAGGAGCTATTTCTGGAGCAATTGGAGGAGCCATACTTGGGAATGCAGGAATGCTTAAGTCGTTGATAAATGGAGGTGGTTTTTGGGGTAATGTAGCTCTTTCTGCAGCAAGTAGTTTTTTACCTTCCGTAGATGTAAAAATTGGAGATTGGAGTTTTGGATTAAGCCCAGCTTTAGCTTTTGGAAGAGCTACAGGTTTTGGGGCAAATATAAGTGTGAGCTATCAAGATGGAGATTTTACTTTTTCCGCTGGGTATGGAGTAACCTTCTATGGTTCAGCGCACGGTACTGGTCATAAAGGATGGGAATATAGAAAATCTTGGGGAGTAAATTGGGATGATGGTGAACAAGGATTTGGATTGTATAGTACGACCTTTAAAAGCGGAGAAACAAGTCAAAAAGTTGGTGGTTTAAACTATAGAAATGGAGAGTTTGGGTTTAGATATGAAAATGACGGAACTCCTTTCAGCGGTACATTAGGAGATGGTGGTGACAGTCATAGAAGTGCTGCTGTTCAGTTTAGATATAAAAATTTTACAGCAGGATTTAATTTATTTACAGGTAAAAGAGAATATGTTGAGGGAGAAGATTCTCCTCCACAAGTAGGTTCTAATCAAGTTGGTAAATACGGTAGGAGATATCCTAATGGCTTTGTTAAGGAGGTTGGTAATCCATATAGACTTGGAGCTTTATATGTAGGCTATAAAGGATATAGACTTGGCACAAACTCTGAACATGTAAGGCATGCAATACAAGATCAAGCAATACATAATCTTAGAATTCCAGGGGTTATCGATAAGAGACAGCCTGGATTTATGAATCAAAGTTGGAATTGGGGAGGTTATTTTCAATATCAATCACATAATCCTTACACTTTATGGTAAAAAAAGTAATATTAATATTTTGTTTTTTAGGTATTTATGGTTGTTTTACAAAAATTCACCATAAGGAATACTTAATAAAATATAACTCTGTCAAAGATCAGAAACTACCACTTAATATAAATGGTTTTTATTATACTACTTACAAGTGGAAAGGAGTGAAGAGAATAAAGGTATTTATACTTTATGAAAATGGATTTCTAGTAAATGCAGGAGATTATGACGGTGTTTCTAATTACTTTTGTAGTGACAAAAAGTTTATAAATGATAATAGTTATGATAAGGCTATAGAAAACTTCAAATTTCGTTTAGATTTTTTAAAGAACAGCAATAATTTAAAAAAGTTAAAATCTTGTGGATTTGATGAAAAGGACATATATAATAAAGGATTATATAAAATAGATAGTAAAGGAGAAATTAAAATTCAATATTATAATTTAGAGAGAGAAAAAGAAGATAAAGATTCCTTCAATTCTTATTTTCTTTACGAATTAAGTGGAAAAATTTTAAATAAAAATGAATTTAAAATAACTAAGCAAAAAAACTATAGAAAAAATAAGATTGATAATAAAGAAATACATTTTTATTTTATTCCAGATAACAATAAACCAGAGATTAAGAATTATTGGATAAAAAATAACTGATAGTATTAGGTAGATATTGTTTTGCGATAATTTTGATTATATCATCTTGTAAATCAGTAGATCTGTTAAATTTGAGTAATTTATCAAATATAAAAGTCCCTAAGGACATTAATTTCTATAAGAAATACGATGAAATATTGAATGTTCAATTACCAAGTAATATCGATTTAACATCTTTATATGAATATGCTTATCAAATTGATTATAAAAACAAGAAATTTTTCAACACTAGAAAAAATAATAAATCTGCTTTTAAGTTTTATAAAAAAGGGAGAGTTAATCTTTTCTACTACGATGAGAATAAAAAAAAGAATTTTGACTCAAATAAATATGGCTATAGAGGAATTTGTTATAAAGAAAAGAATAATTTTAAATTGATGTTAGTTGTTCCTGTAACAGAAAATCGAAAGCAAGGTTATTACCAGTGCCAATTTTATAATCCTTATACATTATGGTAAGAATACCCAAAATAGTAAGAACATTCAAATTAGTGATAATGATTTTATTACTAGTGAAATGTACCGTTATAAAGAAAAAAGATATTGTCTTGAACAACAAAAATATAACAACATCAATAGGACTAAGTATAGATGGTGTGTTTTTTGGAGTTGATAAAAAAGGCTATATTAGTTCATTTGTCCTTTATGAAAATGGATGTTATTTGATTGGAATAAACTCCGATTTAAGTCTTGGCAATTATACAAAATTGTTTTATGAAAAAGATAAAAATTTTGATAGCTTAGGATCTAATAAATTTGGGAATAATTGGTCAAGATTAAAAAAATGGGATACCTTTTCAAGGTCATGGGGAAAGTATAAAATTATTAATGACACATTAGTTGCATACAGTGAAGGAAAAGCAGGATTTTCAAAAATATTAAATTATGCTAATTATTACAAGATAATAAATAAGAATAAACTAACTCATTTTAAAACTGAAATTGATGGCAGCGAAAGATTTGTAAGAAATCAATTATATGAACTAAAGAGAATAAAAAGACCAACTCTTATTTGCAAATAAAACTTTTTTCTATTGGAGAGATAAATATAGACTTGGTTCAGTATTACTAGGTTATAAAGGGCATCAAGTAGGTTATCATAATGAAGCAATAAGAGGGGCAATTCAAAATAGGTTTGTACATCATAAAATTACTGATGATTCTGGGTGGTTTAGAGAACTTCCTGGTCGTTTTCCATCTCACTCTTATTTTCAATACCAATCATATAATCCTTATACACTATAGTAATTCGAATTACAATTATTTTCACTGTTCTCTTTTTATTAATTTCTTGTAAAATGAAAAATTTGTATCAAAAAGATATAAGAATAAAAAAACAAGATAGAAAATTTAAACAAAATACGATTTGATGGATATTATTACAAACTAAAAAAGGATAGATATGATTCTGAAAAGGAAATAATTACTTCAGTTTTTTTACAAAAAAAGGGCTAAGAGTTGGTTCGTTTTCTATCAGTTTTGTGAATTTTAAAGAGTTTGAAAAATTTCTTTTGTCTGATGACTTTAACTTAATGTTGAGAAATAATAAATACCTTATTCAACCTTTTTTAATTGAGGATGATAAAATAATTTCTCAATCAATTATAGGAGGAAACACTTTTGAAAAGCATATATCAACGACTATAATTCGAATAGAATCTTTAGATAAGTTAAAAGAGGTAAAACACTATTATTTAGGTGTTTATAGTAGAAATGAAGAATATATTTTTAAAGAATTTAAAAATATTTATAAAGTTAAAGAGAAAATAAATATGTAATAATATTCCAATAGTTTTATTAAAGATATTGGTAAGCTTTATACGCTGGAAATGTTGATGGTAAAAATAATTTTGTTTTAGGTATTGGCGGTTTTGTGGGCGTAGGTGCTAGCGCAACGTTTATTGATGCTAATTTAAATTTGGTGCTACAGATCACTTTTATGACAATGGAAGGTATCTTAAAAAATAAATTATGATAAAAAAATTTAAGTATATCGCTTTGATTTTTATGTTTCTTCAATGTAAAAAAGAAGAAAAGGGTATTTCAATTACTTATGAAATGTATTTAAATATAGATGTTAAACATAGTTTAAATAAAAGAGGAATAGTATATCTAAACGATAAGTATTCTCTTTCTAGCGGATGCAAATTAATTTATAAAGATTCTTTTCCAAAATGGATTAAAGAACATGGTAATCCAATATATCTATCAAAAAGCGCAAAATTTTATCCTGCTATCAGACATATAAGTGCTCCATATCATCTATTAAAGAAAAGCAACAGTTTATTATTTAAAATAATTAAAAATAATGACACACTAAAATTTAAGTTGTTGAAAAATGAAAAATAAAATATTACTATTTCTACTTACTATTATGCTTTTTTCATGTAACTCAGAAAATAATAATATTGTAGAACCACAAGAACAACCATTTACAGTAGAGTTGGTTGCTAGTAACACAAACGTACCTATAAACGGAATAACTACTTTTAAAAAAAATAGTATATTTAACAAACGTTCTTTAACATAAAAGCAACGCCAATTTGGTGCTATTGGTGGTGTGTTTGCTAAAGCAATAGGTAATGCTGTAAAAGGGCTCAAAGGTATTCTTAAAGTAGGTGTACAAGCTGTAGCCCATGGGCATTTAGGTGGAATGATGTCTTTGGCTATGGGTGGTGACTATTTTAGTGGCTTTGCTGCTGGTGCTGTTGGTTCTGCGATTGGGCATTATGCTTTAAAAGGTCTAGAACGTGTAGGTGCTAACAACTTTTGGAAAGCCGCTGGTACCATTACAGCAGGTTCTCTTTCTGGTGGTATTGGCAGTGTTATCGCTGGTGGTAAGTTTTGGGATGGCTTTAGAAATGGGGCGATTAGTACTTCTTTAAATCATGTGATGCATATGATTCAAGAAAAGATACATCATTATTTTGAAAAAAAGAAAGATGCTTTTAACTATGCTCAAGAGAAATCTATTTTACTTGATATGGGAGATGGATATGTTTTGGAGAGAGAAGTTTCTGGATTTGCTTTAGAAAATGGTGATTATATTGTATTAGACCCTTCAGATAATACCAGAACAGAATCTAAAAACCCTATAACAATTAAAAATGGCGAAAGTTATGTGAAATTTGAAGGAGAGTTTTATAAGATAAAATCACAATTTCATACTCATCCTTCTGGCATGAAATATGCACCTGGTAGAATAGGTGTTAGTAAAAATGACTTAAGTTTAATGTTTAATAGATTTAAAGGAGCGTCTATGTCGATTCTATATAGAGGTAATGAATGGATTTTAAGTGCTGGTAATCAGTTTAATAAATATGGATTTAATTATTCGTTAAAAAATAATGGAACATGGTAAAAAAAGTAGTAATATTATTCTTATTTCTTCTATTTTATAATAGTAGTATAGCACAACAAAAAGACTTATGGTGGCTGCAAACTTCTGAAAATAAAAAATATGAGAAGAGTTATAAATATGTGTTTTGTGATGTTTCCGATGGTATATTAAAAGAGCAAATCATCGAATTTATTAAAAAATATATAATTAATACAAATAAGAAAAAAGAGGAAATTGCAATTGAATTTTCATCAATTTTTTCAGAAAAAAAGGATGAAAAAAAATATAGAATCACATATATTTCTGATTATTATAATTTCATACCCTATTTTAAGGTTAATCAAATAGCTAAAGTAAGTGGAAAAATAATTTTTATTCGAGACAAAAATTTAAATGATTTTAGAATTAAAAAGGAAGTGTTATTTGGTTTACTTAGGAAAAGGCATCCTAAAATTACAAGAAGAAATAATATTTCCTATTCAAAAGACAGTACTTTTACAGAAAATTGGACTACAGAGCATGAAATACCTAATTACATTTTAACAATTAAAAATAATAAACTAATAAAAAAGGAAATAACATGTGAATAATATTGTAATAAAGTATTGATGTTATCTTTAATTTTTTTCTTGTAGCTCTAATAATGAATAATCCGTTAAAATTTACAGATAAAAGTGGGGAGTTTATTTTTGCTGTTTTAGGGGCTGTTTTATATGGAGCAATAGTAGGCGCAGCAGTGTCTGCTGTTGTATATACTGCTTCCGCTTTAATAACAGGAAATTGGTCTTGGAGTGCCTTTGGTACTTCTCTTTTATATGGAGCTATTGGGGGAGCAATTTCAGGGGGGGGGGGTGAGTGCTGCAGGATCCTTACTTTCCTCATCGGCTATTACTAGTGGAGGAACGGGTGCCTTTTGGCAAAGCACTACCTTTAATATGCTTTCTGAATTTGCATCACAAGCAGGAGCGAGCTTGAGTATGGGAGATAATATCACTTTAGGAACTGTTGTGGGGTCTATTGCAGGTGGATTAGTTGGTGGAAAATTACCTAAATGGAAAGGTGTTAAAGGAGGATGGTTGAAAAATACTCTTGGAGAAATTGGATTCAACTCTGCTAGAGGAGCTATTAGAGGTTCTGCAACAGGAGGTGTTGGAGCATTAATTGATGGAGGTAATATAGGTAAAGGAATAGCCAATGGTGCCAAAAATGGTGCCATTGGAGGAGGAGCACAATCAATTGCAATGATTGCTGCTTTTGGAGCTACTTATAAACCAAGTGCGAAAAAATTAGAATATGTAAACAGAATGGCTAAAGCAACTGGTATTTCTGCTAAAAGCGTTAATTGGAGAAAAGGAGGTATTTATCAAGGAATAATGTCTTTATTGGATAATAAAAGAGAGGTAACGTGGGGTAATAATGTAGCTACTTTTAACAAAACAGATGCTGATGTCTTTGGGCATGAATTTGGTCATATTATTCAGGTTAGAGACCAAGGATGGGCTATATTTCAAGCAAAAGGAATTTATGAACAACTAATTCTTGGTAGTAGTTCGTATGGAAAATTTGAAACTAACGAATATGGCGCCGAAAAGTATTTACATACAAATGGAGGCTGTTCTATGAGAGGTTATTGTCCAGTACATTAAAAATCAGATAGATTATGAGAAAAATACTATTATTGATAATAATATCACTTATATTAATGGGATGCCCACCAGCTCATTTCTATAAGTATAAACCAGTTAATAGAGCTACTGAAGTAGAAGGTTTTTATTTAATAGCTTTTAGCGATAATTATTTTAAGATTAGAGTGGGATATTTAAATTCATTTATAAAGAAAAAAGAGAGAAAAGTAGTAGTGATAATTAATCCAAATAATTCTAATGTTTCAAAAACTGATTTCACAATTAAATCTATCAAATTAGGAAAATTAAATTATATAAAGACTGAAAGAAGTTTACTTTTTTATGAAAAAGAAATGCCTTACAGAAGAGAAGCAAAAAATCTAAATTTCATTGAAGGAGATACTATTAAAATTCTAATGAAAAAAAACAAAATGGTAAAACATTTTAAATTTTATTATGGTAAGCATTAAAATATAAAAGAGATGTTACATGGGGTAATAATGTTTCAACTTTTTCAGATACAAGCGCAAGAACTATGGGACATGAATTTGGTCATATAATCCAAGTAAGTCAATTAGGATGGGCTAGATTTCAATCAAGAGGGATATATGAGCAATTTATAAATAGTTTTTCTCTGTATATTGATCCTTATACAACTAAAGGTTATCTAGAATATCAGGCAGATGAGTACTTGTGTTTATATGGAAATAAGTGCAATTAGAAAATTAAGATATGAGGTATATAAAATTTTTAATATTAATTTCATTGATATTTCAATCATGTTTAATGTTAGGGCCTCCTAATTATTACTCATATAAAGCAATAAAAAGAAAGAAAGAAAGAAAAAAAATAATTATTGAAAACCTAGGTTTGGGTGTAAAATATACACCTAATGGAAGGTTTATTGGGATGTCTCAAACTGTTTATTTAATAAATTATGATAATGAAAGAAAGGAAATAAATAATTATGACTTTAAAATCGAATCTAATTTAATAAACTATGATACTATATTAATTAGAAATTTTGATTCCATTCATATTAAGGGGCTAAAGCAAAAAAAAACTTATTATAGAAATCAATCAATCAATGTCCAAGCTAAAGATACCCTTAAGTTAATTATTGATTATTTTAACAAAAAGAAGATAACAAAAAAAAATGAAGATTATTTTAAAAGTAAATGGACAAATGACACAATAGAATCAATAATATTTATTAATAATGAAATTTATAATTTTAAAATGGTTTCTTCTAATGAAAAATAAATTAAAAAGAATATGAAAATTAGAACAATACTATTTCTACTTACTATTATATTTTTTTCGTGTAGTTCAGAAAACGACAATAATACTGTAGAGCCACAAGAAGAACCATTTACAGTATATTTACAATATAGTTGGTTTCTAGTAACACAAAGATACCTATAAACGGAATAACTACTTTTAAAAAAAATAGTATATTTAACAAACGTTCTTTAACATAAAAGCAACGCCAATTTGGTGCTTGGGGCGAGGTAGATAAATTTAAAACCGGCAATAGCGAGGTAGCTTTTACAAGCAATACTACCTTATTAAACAGAGGCTATACAGGGCACGAACATTTTATAAGCGTTGGTTTAATACATATGAATGGTCGTATGTACGATGCCAAACTAGGGCGTTTTTTATCGCCAGATAATTATATACAAGAGCCGTTTAGTACGCAAAGTTTTAATCGATATGGGTATGTTTGGAATAATCCGTTGAAATTTACTGATAAAAGTGGGGAGTTCTTTTGGGTAGCGGTTGCAATAGGAGCATTAATTAATGTAGCTACCAATGGAATTATAAATGTAATAGAAGGAAGACCTTTCTTTCAAGGAGCAGGTTTGGCTGCTTTAACTGGCGCTATTGGTGGTGTGTTTGCTAAAGCAATAGGTAATGCTGTAAAAGGGCTCAAAGGTATTCTTAAAGTAGGTGTACAAGCTGTAGCTCATGGGCATTTAGGTGGAATGATGTCTTTGGCTATGGGTGGTGACTATTTTAGTGGCTTTGCTGCTGGTGCTGTTGGTTCTGCGATTGGGCATTATGCTTTAAAAGGTCTAGAACGTGTAGGTGCTAACAACTTTTGGAAAGCCGCAGGTACCATTACAGCAGGTTCTCTTTCTGGTGGTATTGGCAGTGTTATCGCTGGTGGTAAGTTTTGGGATGGCTTTAGAAATGGGGCGATTAGTACTTCTTTAAATCATGTGGTGCATATAATACAGAATAAAATAGAAAAAGTAAATTTACAAAAATCTAAAAATAAGATTAAAGAGATATTCAAAGCATTCAAACAAGCAAATCAGAATAAAGAACTTTCTAATTTATTTGACATTATTGAACCCAATGATTATGCTGATGGTATTTATAATGAGTTCTCTGAAGAGATAAACCTTGATGGACATAAGTTCAAATTAAGAGTAAAAGGTTATGATGTTAATGATTTTACTAAGAATAAAAATTATTATAAAGTTTTTAAAGCAGGTTTCGGTTATTTAGATAGGTTTTCCAGTTTTAAACCATCACCTCAATATAATTCAGGATATTATCGAGGGTTTTATTTAACTGGAAATGAAAGAAACTATTTAATTACTATAGGAGCAAAAACAACAGCAGGTTATAATTATTTAAAAAAGATATACAATGAACTATAAAATTAAAGCACTCGTTTTCTTAACATTTTTTTTGTTATTTAATAGTTGTAGTTGCGGAAAAGCGCATCAGTTTACAGGGGGAAGATGGACATTCATAAAAAATGATAAACAAAATATTAATTATTCTGAAATTGAGTTTAGTGATAAAATAATTAATATCTATTCAGAATATTATGGAAAAATAGGACCTTTTAAATATAAAGTTTTAGAGAATAATTTAATATTTAACAACCAAGAATTCAATATTAATTTAGTGAATAATCAATATTTAATTCTAGAGAATAATTCTGCTAAATATTATATGTATAAAATACCATTTAAAAAGGGTAGCATTGAAAAAAATCAATTAAATCCTTTTTATATTAGAAGATGTTATTTTTTAATACATTTAAATTTTATTAAAGTTAAAGATGCAATTGAATATATTAGTAAATTGAGAGAAATTCCTAAAGATTCTATTTTGGAGGAGGAAATTATACTGAATAATTAAAAACTTACACAATTAAGCGCTTCTAACTTTTGGAAAGCCGCAGGTACGATTACAGCAGGTTCTCTTTCTGGTGGTATTGGCAGTGTTATCGCTGGTGGTAAGTTTTGGGATGGCTTTAGAAATGGGGCGATTAGTACTTCTTTAAATCATGTGATGCATATGATTCAAGAAAGTGCAAAATCTAAAAAGATTGTAAAAAATGCTAAAAAATATGATAAATCAAAAAAATGGAGTTATGAAGCGGAAAAAGATAATTTTAAATCTAATACTAATAAATGTAATAAGTTTGTTTATGATATTTTAACTGAATCTGGGGCTTCTCCAGGGCTTCCAAATGGTAATCCGATTAAGAAATTTTTCGGTTATGGTTCACCTCCAACAGCTTCCCAATGGGCTGATCCTAATTACGATATACCTGGTTGGGATGTAGTATCAAGCCCTAAAGCTGGAGATGTAGTTGCAGTAAGTGCTAATTTTTCAGATGCAACCGGTCATGTTGGTATAATGATTAGTGGAACCCAATCAATTGGAGCTAGTCATTATACAGTAAGGATTACTAATTTTGGAACAAGTTCTTATAATCTTTCTGAATATCCTGGAAATAATGGATATGTTTATAGAAGATATGTAGGTAATTAAAAATAAAAAAATGAAAAAAATTATAACGCTAATTATATTAATTATTTTAATAGTCATACTTATCAAAATGAAAAATATTTATAAAGTAAATAGAGAATACGCAATATTCAATGAATTTGGTAAAGAGATACCTTCAAAAATCATAAAAAAGAAAAATGATAATTATGTTGTTATTTTTTCAATTGATAAATTACTACCTTATAGTGCTTTAGTAATATCTCCGAAAAATAAGTTGATAGGAATTCCTAATGGAGGAAGTGAAAGATATTTTAACTTGACTAAAAATTATATTTATGATAAATGGACTAATGATAATTCATTTACAATTATATACATAGATGGGAAAGAACCATTTAAATTTAATCAATATAATGAATATCCAAATAAAGAACCTATTGTTAAGAATATTAATTTTTTAGATACAAAAGTGAGTTTTGATTCTTTTGATAAGCTAAAAGAGTATGGAAAAAAAGTGGTGTTAAAAAAGATTCAATAAATTGTATATTAATAAAATTAATTCATGAAAAACATAATAATAAATCTATTAACTATTATGCTTTTTTCGTGTAGTTCAGAAGATAATAATATTGTAGAGCCACAAGAAGAACCATTAGCAATAAAGTTAGTAGCTACAAACACAAACGTAAATATAACAAGGTAGCTATTCTAAAAATAAAATAGTATTTTTAACAAACGTTCTTTAACATAAGCAACGCCAATTTGGTGCTTGGGGCGAGGTAGATAAATTTAAAACCGGCAATAGCGAGGTAGATTTTACAAGCAGTATTACCTTATTAAACGGAGGCTATACAGGGCACGAACATTTTATAAGCGTTGGTTTAATACATATGAATGGTCGTATGTACGATGCCAAACTAGGGCGTTTTTTATCGCCAGATAATTATATACAAGAACCGTTTAGTACACAAAGTTTTAATCGATATGGGTATGTTTGGAATAATCCGTTAAAATTTACAGATATTACTGGAGAATGGTTTGGAATAGATGATTTAGTTGCAGGAATAATTGGAGGAGTCATAAATTTGGTTTCAAATGCTATTCAAGGCAATATTCATAGTTGGGGAGATGGATTAGCGGCTTTTGGGGCGGGAGCAGCAGCAGGTACTTTGTCGCTATATGGACCAGCTGGTTGGGCCGCTGGAGGAGCGATAGTTGGAGGTACAAATGCATGGTTAGGTGGAGCAAAAGGTTGGGATATACTCAAAAGTGCAGGTGTGGGTGCGATATCTGGTTTAGCTGGAGGAGTTGCAGGACAATGGGCGGCAGAAGGATTAGGAAATGTTGTTATTAATGGTTTAAATATTGCAAGCCCAGTAGTTAAAGGTATTGTTGGAGGAGCAATTGGGGGAGCCGCTGGTGGATATGTTGGCGGATTTGCTGGTGGATATTTAATGACAGGTAATTTAAGTTTGGCAAACAAAGCAGGATTAAGTGGATTGGCAATGGGAGCTTCTATTGGAGGTGTTGCTGGAGGTGTAGGTGCTTATAAATGGGCTATCGACAATAAAATTGATCCTTGGAGTGGTCAAAAAATTAATGGCCACCACTCTTTTCCTAAATTTATGGGAGGAGACTCGAATCAGAAGTTGACAAACATAGGAGAAGAATCACACAAACAATTACATAGGGATATGAATAACTTTCTAAAAAACCAAACCGATGGTTTTGGAAATCATATGAGACCTCAAAGAGGTAATTCAGGAAAAATAATTCAGCGAAACTTTGATACACAAATAAGAGTAAATAAACTTAAAACATTTTATAATCAGAATTGGTATAAATACCCACGATCAACATTCGACTTTTATAAAAATACGAACCAATTTAACTTACAATGGAAAATTTTCAGGAAATAATTGGAAAAGCTTTAGATGGATTAGACAATGATACACACATGTATCCTAATAGAGATTTCCCTAACAAATGCATTCAATGTTCTACTCCTTTAAATAAAGGTATAAACCCTCAATATAAATTAAAGAAAAAACAATACGATTTATCACATACTTATGATGGTTATACTATAGTTTCAGAAAGGTTTAAACAATTTTGTTTAAAAAATAATTTTAAAGGATTAGTTTTTAGCCCTTTACCTAATGATAAAAATTTTTACGTATTTAGATCTAATAATATTTTTGAAATAGACCCTATTAGAAGAAAAGTTAAATTTGATAGATATTGTGATAAATGCAAAAGATTTACTTCTGTTGCAGGAGGCACACCTGCATTTTCAAAATATTCAGATAAAAAACTTAAAAACACAATATACAGGTCTGATATAGAATTTGGTGGTATTTATGAATTAAGTCCTTTTTTGATAATTTCACTCGAAGTTTTTGAGTTAATAAGAAAAGAAAAATTTAAAGGAATTTATTTTGGTAAAAATAGTATTATTTATCTATAGTTTAGAAAGGAAAATTACTACTGATAAACCTAAATTAACAGGAGAATCTAATAGTAGTAATAAATGGCCGTATGTACGATGCCAAACTAGGGCGTTTTTTATCGCCTGATAATTATATACAAGAACCATTTAGTACGCAAAGTTTTAATAGATATGGGTATGTTTGGAATAATCCGTTGAAATTTACTGATAAAAGTGGAGAATTAAGTCTTAAAGGATTTTTAGATTTTGTTTATAAGGCTTTTAAAATTATTGTTTCTGCTGCAGCTGTAGCATTAATTACGATAGCAGCTATTGAAACAGGTGGATTTATTACAACTCTATTTGGTACAGATAGTATTTTAGGAACTTTTGTAGGCTTTATTTCAAGTTTAACAACTTTTTCGACTCTGCTTTATGTTGGTATAAAAGTTGAAGAATTTATTGATAATAACGTTCATGATTTTATGAATTCTTTACCAGATCCAAATTCAAATAATCAAAACACTAATTTAAATAAAAGTTTTAATGGCTATAATTACTTTATGAACAATAAAAAACCGAATATTAAAAAATCAACAAAGCAAAATTATATTAAAAACCTTTCTTTAATAGTTAATAATTTTAAAAATAAAAAAAATGAATAGATATTTTTATTGCTTTCTCATTTTCGGAATTTTAGCATGCAAATCACAAAAGATAAATCAAGATCATAACTTTAAATTGATAGATAGTGTATATGTATTTAACGAAAAAGAGAGAATACCTAAAGATTCAAAAAAATTAAAGCAGGTAAAATTAGGTTACGATGTTTTTTCTATAGGGTTCGATTATTTTTCAACTAAAAATAAAAGTTTTGAGGTCAGTAGATAATTTCATATATTGTAGTCAATAAAATAAGGGAATTATGGATGTTTTTCAAGGAAGAAACCTTTTAGAGTTTACTGAACGCTTCAAAACAGATGATTGTTGTAAAGAATATTTAGCAACTATTAAGTGGAAAGATGAATTCAAATGCATAAAGTGTAGTAACAAAACGAGTCAAATTCGCAAGAATTTTGCACGTACTTGTAATAAATGTAGCCATACAGAAACAGCTTCTGCCAACACTTTATTTCACAAAGTAAAGTTTGGTTTACGTAAAGCTTTTTTTATCTGTTTTGAGATGTCAACCACTACAAAAAGTTTATCAGCAAGTTATATGGGAGTTCGTTTTGGAATCACGGAAAAAACGGCTCGTTTATTTATGCATAAAGTAAGAGAAGCTATGAAATCTAGCGAAAATCATCCAATGAAAGGTAATGTTCATATCGATGAATTTGTAGTTGGTGGTTATGAAAAAGGAAAACCTGGAAGAAGTTATGATAGTAAAAAGAAAAAGGTCGTAACTGCAGTAGAATTAACTGATAAAGGAAAAATAAAAAGAATGTATGCCTTGAAAATAGATAATTTTTCAGCCAAAGAATTAGAGAAAATATTTACCAAACATATTGATGAAAATGCAACAATAACAACTGATTTATGGAAAGGGTATCGTCCTTTATCTAAAGAATATAAGATTACACAAATAGAGAGTGATAATGGTAAAAATTTTATGGCTTTACACACAATGATACATCAAGTAAAATCTTGGATTAGAACAACGTATTCTTGTGTAAGTGACTTTAATATAAATAGGTATTTAGATGAATTTTGTTATCGTTTAAATAGATCTCAAAGCAAGATAAATATCTTTGATAATTTAATTCAAAGAATGGTCAAATCTGATAAAATGTATCAAAACAAAATGATATGTTCTTAACTACTGACCTCAATAAAAGTTTTTACTCATTACTAAAATCTTTAAAGAAAGAAGCTTTAAAATATGGTGGAAATATAGTTAAGATAAAAAAACAAAGTCATCTCGAAAGTAATAAGCTTTTTGGTGGAACTAGGCACCGAATAAAAGCAGATATCTTTTATTCTAAACACGTAAGTAAACCAAAAGATAAAATTATAACTGATAAAACAACATTATATATTTATAGATATAGAGGTGGTTTTTTAGTAAATTACAATTTATATTTAAACGACTCCCTTATCTGTGAAATTAATAGTAATATCAAGAAAACTATATACCTAAAGAAAAAGGGGGAATATTTTTTAAGAAATAATAAAAGTGATGAAAAAGAAATAATAACATTACATAAAGGTCAGAAAATATATGTTAGATGTAGCAGTGGAAAACCTTTCATTCAAATAATGGAAAATAAAAAAGGAAAATTAGAATTTGATAATTTTACAACAAATTAGAAATAAAAAAGGAAAATTAAATTAGAATAATACTATTTCTACTTACTATTATGCTTTTTTTGTGTAGCTCAGAAGATAGCAATATTGTAGAGCCCAAGAAGAACCATTTACAGTAGAGTTGGTTTCTTGTAACACAAAGATACCTATAAACGGAATAGCTACTTTTAAAAAAAATAGTATATTTAACAAACGTTCTTTAACATAAAAGCAACGCCAATTTGGTGCTTGGGGCGATGTAGATAAATTTAAAACCGGCAATAGCGAGGTAGCTTTTACAAGCAATACTACCTTATTAAACAGAGGCTATACAGGGCACGAACATTTTATAAGTGTTGGTTTAATACATATGAATGGTCGTATGTACGATGCCAAACTAGGGCGTTTTTTATCGCCTGATAATTATATACAAGAACCATTTAGTACGCAAAGTTTTAATAGATATGGGTATGTTTGGAATAATCCGTTAAAATTTACTGATAAAAGTGGGGAGTTTATAGTAGCGGCATTAATTGGGGCATTAATTAGTGTAGCTACCAATGGAATTATAAATGTAATAGAGGGAAGACCTTTCTTTCAAGGGGCAGGTTTGGCTGCTTTAACTGGCGCTATTGGTGGTGTGTTTGCTAAAGCAATAGGTAATGCTGTAAAAGGGCTCAAAGGTATTCTTAAAGTAGGTGTACAAGCTGTAGCTCATGGGCATTTAGGTGGAATGATGTCTTTGGCTATGGGTGGTGACTATTTTAGTGGCTTTGCTGCTGGTGCTGTTGGTTCTGCGATTGGGCATTATGCTTTAAAAGGTCTAGAACGTGTAGGTGCTAACAACTTTTGGAAAGCCGCAGGTACCATTACAGCAGGTTCTCTTTCTGGTGGTATTGGCAGTGTTATCGCTGGTGGTAAGTTTTGGGATGGCTTTAGAAATGGGGCGATTAGTACTTCTTTAAATCATGTGATGCATATGGTTAAAAATGCTGTTCAAAAAGCAAAAAGATTGGTTGTTGGAATATATGGAGCTGGAGGCGAAGGAAGTGGTGATGGCAGTACTTTAAAAAAATATGTTGAAAATAAAGGGGGTAAGATGTTTGAATTTTACGAAGAAGGTAAGGCTTTAGATTATGTAAAAAATAATCACAATGGTAAAAGCATAGAAATTTATGGTTATAGTCGAGGAGGAAATGTAGCTATTAGTATCGTCAACAGCTTAGGTAACGCTGGAATTTATGTCAGTAGATTAGTTACTTTTGATCCACATCATTTATGGAGTGGTACTTTTAAGTTAAAACATAGGGTTGGCAAAGTTCTTAATTTTTATCAAAGAAACCCGAGAACTGGTGGAATATTAGGTTGGTGGGGTAAGAATCCATAATTGGGGTAGCCCAATTAAAGGAGGAGGAGCTTATAATGTAAATTATACTGGATTAAAAAATGTAACGCATTTAAACATTATTAGGTTCAGTTTAAGTGATCCACTTTATAATTCTTATAATAGTTTTTAATTATGAAATATAAAAATATAGTAATAGTATTTATTTTACTAAGCATTTGTTTTATGTCATGTGTATCTAAAAAAGGAGCAATAGAAGTAAAAATTCAAGCTATAGAGGCTACTAACAATCAACCTAGGAAAAACTTAAGAGTTGAGGTTTTAAAGGTGAAAAACCCTCTATTTTCAATGAGAAGCTTTATTTTGATTCATACACTAAGAACTGATGATAAAGGCATTATTAGTTTTAAAACCAATGAAAAAGGAAATTATAGTATTCGTTTTTACAGAGATACAAGACCTGCTGTTCCTTTTTATTGGATTGATACTTTAAATGTGAAAGATTTAAAAGAAGATAAGTTTTTTAGGTTAAGTTGGTGAAAAATATTTTTTGAGTTATATAATAGGGAAGTTTTAATTATCTTATAGTCGAGATACTAACAGGTGTAAAATTTTGTTTATCAGTAATTTAAAACATAACCATGTATTGTGAATTTCGAGCAGAATTTAAATTTATATTAAAAAAGCTCAAGTTTTAAAACTAGAGCTTTATATATTTATAATTATTTAATTACCAATATTCTGAAGCAATCAATATTAAGAAATTGCAACTATTTCTTATCCTTTAAAGTTTATTTTACGCATTCGTAAACTTTCTGGAGTAACTTCTAAATACTCGTCTTCTTTAATATATTCCATATTTTCTTCCAAAGAAAAATCTACTTTTGGTGCAATTTTCATAGCATCGTCTGTACCAGATTTACGCATATTTGTTAATTGTTTTCCTTTAATTAAGTTTACAGCTAAGTCTGAGTCCTTACTATTTTCTCCAATTACTTGACCAATATAAATTTCTTGATTGATATCTATAAAGAAACGACCTCTATCTTGTAAACGGTTTAATGCGTACGCAGTTGCTTTACCAGCTGCAGAAGAAACAATTGCTCCTTTTACATCTTCTGTAAAGTCTCCTTTGTAAGGTCCGTATTCAGAAAAACGATGGTTTATAATTGCTGTACCAGCTGTTGCTGTTAAAATTCTGTTTCTTAAACCAATTAATCCACGAGAAGGAATCGAAAATTCTAAATGCTGTAAATCTCCTTTTGGCTCCATAATTAGTAAATCTCCTTTTCTAAGAGAAACTAAATTAATTGCTTTAGAAGCTGCTTCTTCAGGAACATCGATAGACAATGTTTCCATTGGCTCGTGTTTCTTACCATCGATTTCTTTTAAAATTACTTGTGGTCTTCCCACTTGTAATTCATATCCTTCTCTACGCATTGTTTCGATTAATACAGATAAGTGTAGCACTCCACGTCCAAAAACGTTAAATTTATCTTCAGAATCTGTAGTTTCTACCCTTAATGCTAAGTTTTTCTCTAATTCTTTAAACAGCCTGTCTCTTAAGTGACGAGATGTTACGTATTTACCTTCTTTACCAAAAAATGGAGAGTTATTAATTGTAAATAACATACTCATGGTAGGTTGGTCGATCTCTGTTCTTGGTAATGCTTCTGGATTTTCTAAATCTGCAATTGTATCTCCAATTTCGAAACCTTCTACACCAGTAATTGCACAAATATCTCCACAAGGAACTTTGTTTACTTGAGCTTTACCCATTCCTTCGAATACGTGTAATTCTTTAATTCTAACTTTTTTGGTAGAACCATCTGCCTTACATAACATGTAATCTTTACCTGCTTCTAAATCTCCTCTAAACACTCGTCCAATAGCAATTCTTCCTGTAAAAGAAGAAAAATCTAAAGAAGTAATTTGCATTTGTGGTGTTCCTTCGTTGTATTTTGTTGCTGGAATCGATTCGATAACAGCATCTAATAATGGAACGATGTTATCTGTTTCGTTTTTCCAATCTGTAGACATCCAATTATTCTTTGCAGAACCATAAATAGTTGTAAAATCTAATTGTTCTTCAGTTGCTTCTAAAGCGAACATTAAATCAAATACTTTTTCGTGAACGATATCTGGTGTACAGTTTTCTTTATCTACTTTGTTAACAACCACAATTGGTGTTAAACCTAATTCTAAAGCTTTACCTAATACAAAACGAGTTTGTGGCATTGGCCCTTCGAATGCATCTACTAATAACAAAACACCATCTGCCATTTTTAATACTCGTTCTACTTCTCCACCAAAATCGGCGTGACCAGGAGTATCTATAACATTAATTTTTGTGTTTTTATAGGTAACAGAAACGTTTTTAGAGAGAATTGTAATTCCTCTTTCACGCTCTAAATCGTTATTATCTAACAATAAATCTGTACGTTCTTTACGTTCGTCTAAAACTTTTGCTTGGTCTATTATTTTATCTACCAAAGTTGTTTTTCCGTGATCTACGTGAGCAATAATTGCGATGTTTCTAATTTCGTGCATTTGTACTTTCTTAAATTTCGTGCAAAAGTAGTTGTTTCTAAATAATTTAAACGATTTCTACCAATTTATTTTTTTATTGTAATTTTTGATTTATAGAAATGATTGTTGTTTGACAACAATTTAAAAGATTTTTTATAAAAAGCTAAGTTTCTAAATAATAGATTAAGCTTGTAAAAATGTACATAAGTGTCTCGAAGTTTCGAAAGAAACAAAAGCACAAAGTAATCTACAAATAAAGATTTAAAGCCTTTTTACTACCTTTAATAAAGCTCTAAATGTAACCTTTAAGAAACGCCCAAATTATACCTTATTATCTGGAAGATCTCTAAATGCAGATGGTAAAATATCTGGAATTAATTTTATTAAAAGTGGCAATAATAATGCGCCACCAGGAAGCAAAAATACGGTTAAAGCTGGTATTGCTTTACAAATATCTAACATTTGAATTCGTATTTTTAACTTCTCTTCTACTGTTAATTGTGTATGTGTCGCTTTTTTAATTAAAGCCATCGCTTCTTTACTCTGAAGTAACTCTTGGTGTAACCTCAATTTATTTTTGTGTAGTAAAATTTTAATTTCTTCTACAGTTTTCATTATAATTTCCTACGTTTTCTTTCTGTTTTAATTAAATTTAGCTCTCTACTTGTTTGTCCTGCAACCGAAGTATTTTCTTCTGCACGTCTTATTAGATAAGGCATAACATCTCTTACAGGACCAAATGGAAGGTATTTTGCAACATTGTATCCTTGGTCGGCCAAATTATAACTAATATGATCGCTCATACCAAATAACTGACCAAACCAAAGCCTTTTGTCGTCTTTTTTTATTGCGAATTTGGTTGCTAAATCCATTACTAAATAGGAACTTTCTTCGTTATGAGTTCCTGCGAAAAGTGCCATTTTTTTGTGCTCCATCATATATTCGATGGCTTTATCGTAATTGATATCTGTTGCTGCTTTATTTTCGCAAATTGGAGATGGATATCCTTTTTCCTCTGCTCTTTCTCTTTCTTTTTCCATATAAGCGCCACGAACAACTTTCATACCAATATGAAATCCTTTTTGATGTGCTTTTTGGTGTAAGTCTTTTAAATATTCCAAACGATCGTGTCTATACATTTGAAGTGTATTAAAAACAATTGCCTTTTCTTTATTATAAATTTCCATTAAATCTTCGATAAGATCGTCTGCCGCTTTTTGCATCCAACTTTCTTCTGCATCTATTAATAAAGGTACATCTTTTTTTACAGCCGCTTTACACACTTTATGATAGCGATTAATTACTCTCTCCCACTCTGCTTGCTCTTCTTGTGTAAGTTCTTTTTCTTCAGATATTTTTTGATATAATGCAAAACGCCCAAATCCAGTTGGTTTAAAAACGGCATATGGAATGGAATTCCTTTCTTCACAAAAATTTACAATTTTTAAAATTTTTTCTAAAGCACCATCGAAACTAACCTCTTTATCTTGCCCTTCTACAGAATAGTCTAAAACACTATGTACACTACCATTATTATACATATTATCGATAATTGGCAAGCAATCTTCTTCTGTTACTCCACCACAAAAATGATCGAAAACAGTAGAACGAATTAAACCTTCTATGGGCAAATGTGCCTTTAAAGCAAAGTTGGTTATTACACTACCAATTTTAACCATTGGCTGACTTTGAATCATTTTAAAAAGAAAATAAGCACGTTCTAATTGAGAATCTGTTTTTAAAGCAAAAGCTACTTTTGTATTATCGAAAAGTTTCATTCAGTAATATTTATAGAACAAAGATAGTTTAAGACTACAAATAATTCAATAATTTCTACTTAATTTGCATCTTTAATATTTATAAAATGAAATCCATACAAGCAATTAACTATCCTGTTCATTTTCAGGATAAAGCATATAAAAAAATCTCTAATTTAATTTCTAAAAACAATTACTCTACACTCTTTATTTTGGTTGATGAGAATACTTTTGAGCACTGTTATCCGAAATTTATATCAAATTTAGCTACAAATAAGAAAATTGAAGTGATAGAAATCGAATCTGGAGAAATCAATAAAAATATAGAAACCTGTATTGGTGTTTGGAATGCAATTACCGAACTTGGTGGAGATCGTAAGAGTTTATTAATTACTTTAGGTGGTGGTGTTATTACAGATTTAGGTGGTTTTGTAGCTTCTTGTTTTAAACGTGGAATCGATTTTGTTAACATTCCAACTACATTGTTATCTATGGTTGATGCTTCTGTTGGTGGAAAAACTGGTGTAGATTTAGGTGTTTTAAAAAACCAAATTGGGTTATTTTCGAACCCAGAATTGGTTTTGGTTGATGTGGATTTTTTAACAACAGTTACAGAGCGAGAAATAAAATCTGGAATGGCAGAAATTATTAAATATGGCGTTACTTATGATGCTAAACTATTTAATGAAATAAAGAGAAATAAAGGACTACATATCAAAGATTTAATATTTAGATCTATTGAAATTAAAAATGAAGTTGTTTTACAAGATCCTAAAGAAAAAAACTTACGTAAAATATTAAATTTCGGACATACCATTGGACATGCAATTGAGTCTTTTTACCTAGAATCCGAAGATAAAGAAAACCTAACTCATGGCGAATCTATTGCTATTGGTATGGTGTGTGAAAGTTATATTTCTAACAAACTTTTAAATTTTCCTGAAGAAAAATTAAACGAAATTAAAGAGGTTGTTTTGTCTATTTATGATAAAGTACATCTTTTAAAAGAAGATTTCGCTAAAATTATGGAATTATTAAAACACGATAAGAAAAACATAAATGGACAGGTAAATTTCGTGCTTTTAAATGACTATGAAAACCATAAATTAGACTGTAAAGTTTCTGAAGAGCTAATTGTGGAGAGTATGGAGTTTTATAATTCTTAAAAATAACTTATGACTTATAACTTATGACTTATGACTTATGACTTATGACTTATGACTTATGACTTATGACTTATGACTTATGACTTATGACTTATGACTTATGACTTATGACTTATGACTTATGACTTATGACTTATGACTTATGACAAAATTGAAAAATAATTGGAATATATCAAATAAAAAAGGAGAATTAATTTAAAATTAATTCTCCTTTTTTATGTTGCTTGCTAAAAACGAGTTCTTTTCATTTATTTTAAACAAGCTCTCAAAATTTATTTTCAGTTAAATTCTCTTCACTTTAACAGCATTCATACCACGCATTCCTTTCTCTAATTCGAATGAAACTTTATCGTTTTCTCCAATTTCATCAATTAAACCACTTACGTGCGTAAAGTATTTTTCGTTATTTTCTGTATCGATAATAAAACCGAAACCTTTAGAAGTGTCAAAAAAAGATACTTTTCCTTTTCTAACAGGATCTTCTTCTGGTAAATCTTCTTTTTTAGTTACAGAAATTTCTATGTCTTCTAACTCAACTTCTACTTTTAATTCTGGATCTGGTGGAGTATCTGTTAAATTTCCATTATGATCTACATAGGCAAACTGAATTCCAGTAGACCCATTTTCTTCTTTTTCGGCTTTTCTAGCCTCCATCTTCTTCTGCTTATCTAAACGCTTTTTTAAACGTTTCTTTTCTTTTTCACTTTTACTAAATGTTTGTTGCGATTTTGCCATTAAATTTTAAATAGATTTTTTATTAAGAATTTGTGTAAGTTGAAAATAAATTCAAAAAAAAATCTACTTTAAACAACAAAATATTATCAAGGAGATATTCTCTACACATTACAAAGATAGTACAAATTTAATTTTTTTCAAAATAAAGCTTTGGTAGATATTTTAATTTTTGTAATTATTTAAAAAATAGAAAACACACCTACTTTTTTTAGTATATGCAAAATGCATCTTTAAACTATACAATTGTAAAACACAAAGTTCTTTTGGTATAACCATATACAATCATTACAAGTTTTGTAAAACTAAAAATCTTTTCTTATGCTTGGAAACTAAATAATGTTAATAAATCATTAATTTATTAGTATTATTTTCTTTTTCAATAGTATTACTATTATATTTGCAATCAAATATTTTTACTATGAAAAATTTATTATCTGTTTTAAAAATTTCTGTTCCTGATAAAATTTATATCAAAGACCCAGAAACATCCGATTTAGGAAGGCGAATTGTAGAACATAGTATTTTATTAATTAACAAAATTGGTTTTGAAAGCTTTACATTTAAAAAGTTAGGAGCTAAAATTGGATCCAATGAGAGTTCTATTTACAGATATTTCGAAAGCAAACACAAACTACTACTCTATCTTTCTTCTTGGTATTGGGCTTGGTTAGAATATAAATTAGTTTTAGAAACTTTTAGTATTTCTAATACTGAACAAAAGTTAGAAAAAGCTATTGTAACAGTAACAGAAACTGTAAAAGACGATAGTAAATACTCTCACATTAACGAACCAATTCTATACAAAATTATTGTAAATGAAAGTTCTAAATCTTTTTTAACCAAAGAAGTAGATTATAAAAACAAAGAAGGGTACTTCGAAATTTACAAAAGACTTATTTCTCGTTTAAACGAAATGATATTGGCTGTTAAACCCGACTATAAATTTGGTTTAAGTTTGGCAAGTACAATTTTAGAAGGTGGTTTGCATCAGCATTTTTTGCAAGAACATTTTCCATCAATTACCAATTCTAAAAAAAATAACACACCCACGAAATTTTTTGTTCATTTAGCTAAAACTGCTTTACAGTAAATATGGAAAATAATCAATTAACACCTTGGAAACGATTTATAGGACTCTTAAAATTAGAAAAAAGAGATATTTTTCAAATCTTTTATTATGCAATTTTTGGTGGAATTGTTGCGCTTTCATTACCCTTAGGAATACAGGCGATTATCAATTTAATACAAGGAGCTCAAATTTCTACATCTTGGATAGTATTAGTTGTTTTAGTAACTATTGGAGTTGTATTTTCTGGAGCATTGCAATTAATGCAGTTAAGAATTATAGAAACGATACAGCAACGAATTTTTACAAGAGCATCTTTCGAATTAAGTTATCGTTTTCCAAAAATTAAAATGAATGAATTACTTAAATATTATCCACCAGAATTGGCAAACAGATTTTTCGATACATTAACAATTCAAAAAGGATTATCAAAAATACTAATTGATGTACCAACAGCATTATTACAAATTATTTTTGCATTGATTCTATTATCGTTTTATCATCCATTTTTTATCATATTTGGTATTTTATTATTGCTTTTAATCTATGTGGTTTTTAAATTTACAGCACAAAGAGGTTTAGAAACCAGTCTTTTAGAGTCTAAAAACAAGTATAAAGTTGCACATTGGATTCAAGAAGTGGCTAGAACAATCGTAAGTTTTAAACTTTCTGGAAACACAAGTTTGGCATTAAAAAAGAACGATTTATTAGTAAACAAATATTTAGACGCTCGTGAGAAACACTTTAAAATTCTAATTCTTCAGTTCTCTCAAATGATTGGTTTCAAAGCAATTGTAACTGCAAGTTTATTGTTAATTGGTGGTGCTTTGGTACTAAATCAAGAAATGAATATCGGGCAATTTGTCGCTGCAGAAATTATTATTTTATTGGTAATTGCTTCTGTAGAAAAGTTAATTATTGGCTTAGAGTCTTTTTACGACGTTTTAACTTCTATTGAAAAAATTGGGCAAGTAGTAGATAAGGAATTAGAGCCACAAGAAGGAGAAAAACCTTTATTTAAAAACGGTTTAACTGTAGAATTAGACGAAGTTTCTTACAGTGTCGAAAACAGACAAAAACGTATTTTAAAAGATATTTCTTTAACATTAAATCCTAAAAGTAGAATTTTAGTAATGGGAGAAAGTGGTGCAGGAAAATCGAGTTTATTACGATTATTATCTGGAGTTATCGAGCCAACTTCTGGAAATATTTACATCAACAATTTGTCGTTAAGCAGCTTACAATTAAACCATTATCGTTCTCAATTGGGTTTATCTCTTTCAGATGAAACGCCTTTCGAAGGTACAATTAAAGATAATTTGGTTTTTGGAAATCCAGAAATAGAAGAAAGAATAATTTTTGAAGCTTTGGATACTGTTGGGCTGAATCAGTTTTTAAAAGAACAACCCAATGGATTAGACACTATTATTTACCCAGAAGGAAAACAAATGTCTTTTACAATTGCTAAAAAAATAATTTTAGCGAGAGCAATTATTAAGCAACCAAAAATTATGATTTTAGAAGATCCTTTAGATCAATTTAATTTAGATGAAACTAAGAAAATTATTAGTTATTTAACAGATAGTAAAAGACCTTGGGCATTAATTGTAGTGAGTAGTAAAAAAAGTTGGAGAACCCAATGTAACCAAATAGTTACACTAGAAAAAGGAGAAATTAAATCTATAAAAAACTAATTATGTTAAACATTTCTAACAATCAGTTAAATAAAAAAGTAGATTTAAAACAGTTTAAATCTGGTAAAGAAATTTTTTCCAAAGAATATTATAAAGCATTTAATAAATTCTTGTTAGCCTTTGCTATTATAGGTTTTGTTGTATTGTTTTTGCCTTGGACACAAAATATATCTGGGCAAGGTATTGTAACCACTTTAACCCCAGATCAAAGACCACAATCTATTCAATCGCAAATTCCTGGTAGAATTGAACAATGGTTTGTTCGTGAAGGAGATTATGTAAAAAAAGGAGATACCATTCTTAGAATTTCTGAAATTAAAAGCGAGTATTTCGATAATCGTTTAATTGAAAGAACCAATGAGCAAATTAGTGCAAAAACATCATCTGTAAATGCGTATCAAGGAAAAGTAAAAGCTTTGCAAAGACAGGTTGAAGCATTAAAACAAGAACGTAGTTTAAAGTTGAAGCAAACAAAAAACAAATTATTACAAGCTCATTTAAAAGTACAAAGTGATAGTATTTCCTTTGAAGCTGCAAAAACAAATTTAAACATTGCCCAAAAACAGTTTAACCGAACAGAAACCTTACAAAAAGAAGGCTTAAAAGCAGTCGTAGATGTCGAGCAAAAACGTTTAAAATTACAGGAAACTCAGGCGAAATTAATTGCACAAGAAAATAAATTATTAGCGAGTAAAAACGAGGTTTTAAATGCAAAGTTAGAACTAACAAGAATTGGCGCGACATATACTGATAAAATTTCCAAGGCTCAAAGCGATATGTACACTGCTCAATCTAGTGGTTTCGATGCAAAAGCACAAGTTTCTAAATTGGAAAACAGCAATAGCAATTACAGAGTAAGAAATAGTCTTTTATATATTACAGCTCCACACAATGGCTATATTAATAAAGCCATAAAAGGCGGTATTGGAGGTACTTTTAAAGAAGGAGAATCTTTGGTGGGAATTATGCCAGAAAAGTACGATTTAGCTGTCGAAACCTATGTAAAACCAATAGATTTACCTTTGTTGCATATTGGAGAAAAAGTACGTGTACAGTTTGATGGTTGGCCAGCAATTGTTTTTTCTGGTTGGCCTAATGTTTCTTACGGAACGTATGGTGCAAAAGTGGTTGCGATTGAAAATTTTATTAGCGATAATGGAAAATACAGAGTTTTATTAGCGCCAGATGAAAAAGACCATACTTGGCCAGAAGCGATAAGAGTAGGTTCTGGAGCAAGAACCATTGCATTGCTAGAAGATGTGCAAATTTGGTATGAATTATGGAGACAGCTAAACAGCTTTCCTCCTAACTATTATCAACCAAAAAATGCAGGAAAATATAAATCGAATTCTAAAAAATAATTTAGATGAGAAAATTAATTATATTTTTATTTGTCGTTTCATTTTCATCTTTAAAAGCACAGGAAGAAACCGTTTCTGTAATGACACTTTCTGAATATTTGGGCTATGTAAAAATGTATCATCCAATTGTTAAACAGGCAAATTTAATTCTAAATAATAGTGAAGCTAAATTGCTAAAAGCAAGAGGTTCTTTCGATCCTAAAATTGAAGTAGATTTTGCTAAAAAACAATTTAAAGAAAAAGAATATTACAACAAATTAAATGGCGCATTTAAAATACCAACTTGGTATGGAGTTGAATTTAAAGCCAATTTCGAAAAAAATGATGGCGTGTTTTTGAATCCTGAAAACAACGTTCCTTTAGATGGTTTATACAGTGCAGGAGTTTCGGTTTCTTTAGCAAGAGGTTTATTAACTAACCAAAGAATGGCCTCTTTAAAACAAGCAAAGTATTTTTTAGAACAGGCAAAAGAAGACCAACAAATAATGGTAAACAATATTTTATACGATGCGTCTCTCGCTTATTTTAATTGGTTAAAAACCTATAATGAAAAAAGAGTTTACGACGATTTTTTAAACAATGCAAAAATTCGTTTTAAAGGAACAAAAAGAGCTTTCCAAGAAGGTGAAAAACCTGCAATAGACACCTTAGAAGCAGGAATTACCTTAAATACAAGAAAATTAAATTTAGAAAAAGCACGTATTAAATTAATAAAAGCGTCTTTAGAATTGTCTAATTTTTTATGGTTGAATGAAAACACTCCAATTGAATTGAAAGAAAATATAATTCCGGATTTGAATACTTTTAATACAATTGACAAAACCTTTAATATTGCGCTTTTTAATAATGAAAATTTTGACATAGAAAATCATCCTAAGATAAAGTCTTTAGAATTTAAGATTAAAAGTTTAGACATAGACAGGCGTTTAAAAATGAACAATCTATTACCAAAAATAGACTTGCAATACAATTTTATTTCTCAAAATGGAAATCAAATAAATTCGTTTAACAACAATAATTACAAAGCAGGAATCAATTTTAGTATGCCTTTATTTATAAGAAAAGAGCGTGGAGATTTAAAGCTTTCCAAAATTAAATTACAAGACAAAAAACTAGAAAGCGAAACTGCAAAAGTGGTTATTAAAAATAAGATTGATGCCATTCAGCAAGAACTTAATTCATTTATAATTCAGAGTAATTTTACAGCAAATATTGTAAGAGATTACGAGGTTTTGTTAAAAGCTGAAGAACGCAAGTTCTTCTTAGGAGAAAGCTCACTTTTTTTAGTGAATTACAGAGAAGAAAAATATATCGACTCTAAATTAAAAGCGATTAGCTTAGAAAATTCTTTCTTTAAATCGAAAGCGACTTTGTTTAAAGAAGCAGTAATTAAAGTTTTTTAACGGTTTATTTATTCGAAATACATGTTCAATGTTCAATATTCAAAGTTCTGGGTAAAAATTTCACTAAAAAAACTTTTGCGTCTTTGCGACTTTGCGTTTAAAAATTAATCAGATAGATATCAAAGAAAACAAAGTCAATCTTTACACGAAAATAACCAGGGATGTTCAATGTGAAAAAGTTTAAAGTTCTGGGTAGAAGTTTTGCGTAAAAGACTCTGCGACTTTGCGTCTTTGCGTCTTTGCGTTTAAAACTAATCACATAGAAATCAAAGTAAATCTTTGCACGAAAATATGTTCGATATTTAAAATTCTCTGTGGAAGTTTTACGTTAAAATATGCTCAAAGTTTAAAGTTCAATATTCAAAGTTCTGGGTAAAAATTTCACTTAAAAAAACTTTTGCGACTTTGCGTTTAAAAATTAATCTTCATCTTCTAATGTAAAAAAATCATTCACTGGAATTTTAAAAATATTCGACAATTTTAAAGCCAAAACAGTAGATGGAACATACCTATTCTTCTCAATAGAATTAATGGTTTGTCTAGAAACCCCCATCTTTTTAGCCAAATCTTCTTGCGTTAAATCTAAAATGGCACGTTGTACTTTTAGGGTATTTTTCATCTTATTTATTCATTCTTTTTAATTGCCAAAAAACCATTAATTGAACAACTAACATATAAAACAATACTTAAAAATAACTAAAACTCTCCATTGTTCCATTTTTATCGAAAAGTAAATCTACTCCATAATTTATAAAAGGTTGTAATAATGAGTATAAAATACCCAATATAAAAGCAATTCTATAAGATTGAGACCTTAAACTTTCTATAAATTCATCTTCAATTTTATCTTTGGAAATAGAAATTAATAACATTCCAAAAAGTATAAAACCTCTTAATGCTGGTTTTACCCAAGAAGGCTCTTCAAAAAGTTTTTGAACAATCATTAAAATAAAAACTCCAAAAAGTAAAATAATATCCTACCTTTTTAAGTTTATGAGATAATTGGAATTTGTTCATTTTCTCGATATAACTTCTTTCTCTTTCACAAAATGGTTTGTTTCGACATTTTATTTGTTTTACAATTAGATATGTTTATTTTACATAAAGACAAGTATAGTTTACATTTTGTAATTTCACAAGTTTTTTTATTACTTTTATTGAAATCAATTAACAAAACCTTTTTATTATGACAACAAAAACGAACAAACCAAGTACAACTTTTTGGATAATTGGTGTACTTGCACTTTTATGGAATCTTATGGGTGTAAGCGCTTATTTATACCAAGCTTTTGCAACAGAAGAAATGATTGCAAAATTACCTGAACAACAACAAGCAGAATTTTTAATAGAACACCCAGCTTGGTTAACAGCACTCTTTGCGCTTGCTGTTTTTGGAGGATTCTTAGGATGTATTCTCTTTCTTGCAAGAAAAAAAATGGCCTATTATTTATTTTTTATTTCTGGAATTTGTGCTACAATTCAACAAATTTACCTTCTAACAACCCTAGATACGTTAAGCATTGTAATGCCAATAATGATAATTATAATATGTATTTGCCTAATTTGGTACTCTAAGAAATGTATTGCAGATGGTATTTTAAAGTAAAACAAGCCTTTTTTAATTTCTCTATGATAAAAAAATGTAAAAAAGAATTTACATTATTACGTCTTTCATACTGAGGTAATTTAAACCTTTGTTGTAATTATTTAACAATCAGGTGGTTTAAAAACAATATTCTTGTTGTAAATTATTGATATTCAAGAATCTATTTAAAACGATTCGCTAAATAAAAATAATTTTATTGCTTTTATCTTTCAAAAAAAGTACATTTGTAGAAACAAAAAAGAAATATTTTATTATGAAAAAATTATTTTTATCTTTAACAGTTGTACTATTTACAATTGTTAGTGCAAATGCTCAAAAAGATCATGGAGCTATTAAAAAAGGGCAATTTCAAGTTGAAATTAATACTGGAGCAAATTCTGTAGGCGCAACAGGTTTTTCTTTATCAACCAGTAATGGAAATACTGCTTGGTCAGTTGGTGCAGAAGGATCTTATTTTGTTCTTGACAATTTAGGTATTAAGGTAGGGTTAGGATATACATCTTTAGGCTCTGATCAAAATGTTTTTAACTACAAAGTTGGTGCAAAATATTATATTGCAAATCAATTTCCTGTTGGTGTAGATTTTACAGGAGCTTCTGCTAAAAATAACAGCGTAAATTGGGTTGGTATTCAAGGTGGTTATGCTTTGTTTCTTACAGATAATTTAAGCATAGAGCCAACCATAAGATTTAATACTTCTACAGATACTGCTAAAGCTAGTAACTTTTTTCAAGGTTTAATTGGTTTTGCGTACCACTTTTAAATTCGTAAATTTTTAAATTCTGTATAAAATCTCTGTAAGAATTTTTCTTACAGAGATTTTTTTTCTTCAAAGTAAAAACGCTATTTCCCCTAAAATACTTATACCTTTAGGTGCAAAACACTATCATCATATTTTACACTTAAATGTGGTTTAAAACTCATACAAAACACACAAAAACTCAGCAACACAGGCTGGCTTTTCTTGTCCTTTAATTTCTATCAAGCAAGAAAACGTTATTTTAATTCCGTTATTTTCTAAATCTTCAATTTCTTTTACTTCAGCCAACATTCTTAATTGACTATTTACAGGAACAGGGTTTGGAAAACGGACTTTATTCAGCCCATAATTTAAGCCCATTTTTATATTTTTTATTAAAAATAAATCTTCTAATAATTTAGAAATCATTGCAACAGACATAAATCCGTGTGCGATTGTACTTTTAAAAGGAGATGCTGTTTTAGCTCTGTTTTCATCTACATGAATCCACTGTTTATCTAACGTTGCGTTTGCAAAATCGTTAATCATTTCTTGTGTAACTGTATACCAATTTCCAACTGGTAACTGTTTACCAATCATAGCTTTAAACTCCTTAAAGTTTTCAAATTCTAATGGTTTCATACACTAACTTTTAGTAAATAAATCGTCTTTAATTTTAGGTAATTCCAAGTTAAATTTTACAGCAACAGCTCGAATAATTATAACTACAGAAGCAGAAATTATAAAGTTTATATTTTCTGGGATTATCGTAAATTGATAAACTAACAAATAAATAATTCCACCCGCTAAACATGCAGATGCATATATTTCTTTCTCGAAAATTAAAGGTACTTTATTCGTTAAAACATCTCTTAAAACACCACCAAAAACTGCAGAAGTCATTCCCATAATTAACGCAATAATTGGGTGAAGATTATAGGAAAGTCCTTTTTCTAAACCCAATAAGGTAAACACGCCCAAACCAACAGTATCAAACAAAAACATGGTTTTGCTTAAATACGCAATTTTACTTTTAAACAAAAAAGTAAATAGTACAGCTGTAAAAATGGTGTATAAATAATTTAAATCCCCAATCCAGTTTATTGGATGTGCGTTTATTAAAACGTCACGCAACATACCACCACCAACAGCAGTAACAAAAGCGATAATAATTACCCCAAAAATATCGAGTTTTTTATCTAAAGCAACCAAAGCACCACTAACAGCAAATGCAAAAGTTCCTAAAATATCTAATACGTAAATTACACTCATTTAAACTTTAAGTTCTGTAAATTTTATGTTTAAATCTTTCTGAATTTCGTGGATTCTTTCCAATTCACTTGGTAGAATAAACGCAATTGAATTTCCGGTTTTTCCAGCTCTGGCTGTTCTACCACTTCTATGTGTATAATATTCTAACTGTTCTGGTAATTGATGATGAATGATAAACTCTAAACCTCGTACATCTATTCCTCTGGCAGAAACATCTGTAGAAATTAAATATTGCACACTTTCATTTTTAAAAGCTCTCATTGCTTTTTCGCGGTCTCTTTGTTGCATATCTCCTTCCAAAGCAGCCACAGAAAAACCTTCCTCTTTTAATTGATTGTATAAATTCTGAACACCTAATTTTGTTCTACAGAAAATAATTCCTCTTTCTGTTCCTCTTTTTTCGATATAAGAAATAATATCGTTTGTTTTTTGTTTGATTGAAGTTCTAACATATTGGTGTCTAATATTTTCGTTTACCAAAGAGTTTCTGTTAATTTCTACTCTTGGAGCGTTAGAATCCATATAGGTTTTAATAATTCGCTGAATTTCATCTGGCATTGTTGCAGAAAAAAGCCATGTATTTCTTTCTCCAGTGGTAAACTTTAAAATTCGGTTTAAATCTTGTTTAAAACCCATAGAAAGCATTTCATCTGCTTCATCTAGAACCAAGGTTTTTATATTGCTAATATCTATTTCTCCACGTTCAATTAAATCGACTAATCTTCCAGGAGTTGCAATTACAACATGGGTTTTTCTTTTTAATTTCCCAATTTGAATATCAATCTTTTCGCCACCAAAAACAGCTTCCAAAAAGATTTTTTCGCTACAGTATTTTGTATATTTAAAAAGTTGCTTTTTTATTTGTTGCACCAGTTCTCTTGTAGGAGATAAAATTAGAGCCTGAATTTCATCTTTATCTGCATCAATGGCATGTAAGATTGGCAAACCAAAAGCAGCAGTTTTACCAGTTCCTGTTTGTGCCAAACCTACAAAATCGGTTTTTGAATTTAATAAAATAGGAATTGCTTTTTCTTGAATTTCTGAAGGGACTTTAATTCCCAATTCTTTTAATCCTTGAAGGTATTCTTTCTTAATTCCTAACTCTAAAAATGTAGACATAATAAATCTTTCTAATATATTTTGCAAAGATACTTTTATTAAAATTTAAAGACACAGATTTCACAAATTTACACGAATAAAATTATATCTTTTATAAGATCTAATGTTTTAAGAAATTTTTTTGCCACAAATTCACGAGTTTTCTACAAGGTTTAAAAAACTTTGTAGGTATTTATTTAGGACTATTTGTATCAATTTATACATTTAAACCTACAAGGTCAAAAAAGACCTTGCAGGAGAAAAAAACAATTAGATTTTAAAAATTAGTGAAATCCGTGTCACTTTTTTAGCATACAGTTTTGAGCAATTAAAAAAAATCATATCTATTTTTTTAACACACAAACTATCAACAGTCAAAATCCTAAAAATCCGTGAAATCTGAGTCACCTTTTTAAATACCCAGTTTTTGTGTAATTAGAGAAATAAGTATCTACTTTTCAGCATACAAAACCCCCAAAACTTCTTCTCGAATTCTTACAGGTTTATAAGTCTTAACATCCAACATTCCCCAAACCGTTTTTGCTTTTACCAATAATTCTTCACCTTTATAAAACTCCATCAAACGTTCCGATTTAAAACCTCTGGTCTCTCCTACCCAGGTTTTAACAGTAATTTCATCATCCAAAACTGCTTGTTTTAAATATTCTATTTCGTGTTTTAGAACTACCCAAATATATTGTTGCAAAGGATTTTCTTTGGTTAAAAAAGACCAATGTTCAAAAGCGACAGTATCCATCCATTTTACATACACCACATTGTTTACATGATTTAAATCGTCTAAATCTTTTGATGTTACTTTTAATTTATATTCAAAAACAGACTTCATACTTCAATTTTTTGCAAACTTAGAAATTTTAATAAGCATATAATAATAATTGATGTTTCAATTTAGATAAAACAGTTTATAATTACGTTCTTTGCACTCTCTTATGAATAAATTAGCAAGCGACTTAGGCACCGAAAAAATTAGCAAATTATTGATTAAACAAGCAGTTCCTGCAACCATTGGAATTCTTGTAATGTCTTTAAATATGATTGTAGACACCATTTTTGTAGGACAATGGATTGGTGTTTTGGCAATTGCAGCAATTACTGTGGTTTTACCTATTGCATTTTTAATTTCTTCCATTGGAATGGGAATTGGAATTGGAGGAAGTTCTATCATATCTAGAGCTTTAGGTGCAAATAAACCTGAAAAAGCTTTTTTAACGTTTGGAAACCAGATTTGTTTAACTGTTATACTTGCCATTCTTTTTGTAACTCTTGGAAACATTTTTAGCGTTCCTATTTTGAATTTATTTGGCGCAAAAGGAGCTATTTTACCAATTGCATCCGAATATTTTGGTGTAATTATTTATGGAGTTCCTTTTTTAGCGTTTGCAATGATGGGAAATCCAGTAATTCGTGCCGAAGGAAAACCAAAATTTGCGATGTATGCAATGATGGTTCCAGCAGTTTTAAATGTGGTTTTAGACATATTATTTATAAAAGTTTTCGATTGGGGAATGTATGGAGCGGGTTTGGCTACTTCTTTATCTTATGCCAGTTGTGGCTTATATATTTTGTATTTCTTTTTATCGTCTAAAAGTGAATTAAAAATAATTCCGAAAAACTTTAAATTAGATTTTAAAATTGTACGAGAAATTGTTGAATTAGGTGGAGTTTCTGTCGTAAGACAAGGCGCAATTAGCATTTTAATGATTGTTTTAAACTACTCTCTTTTTATATATGGAGGCGAAATTTCTATAGCGGTTTTCGGGATTATAAACAGAGTAATGATGTTTGCATTATCGCCAGTTTTAGGAGTTTCTCAAGGATTTTTACCAGTTGCTGGTTTTAATATTGGGGCAGAAAAAAACGACAGAGTTAAAGAAACTATTAAAAAGTCTATTTATTTTGGTTCTATTATAGGAACAATTATTTTTATTGGAATTGTTATTTTTAAAGAACAAATTATCTGGATTTTTACCAACGATACAACATTGTTAGACAAAACTCCAAACGCAATGCTCATCGTATTTTTAGTCACACCCATTGTAACGATGCAATTAATTGGAGCTGCCTATTTTCAAGCCGCAGGAAAAGCAATGCCAGCATTATTTTTAACACTTTTAAAACAGGGAATTTTCTTGATTCCATTGGCTTATTTTTTACCTATGTATTATGGTGTAAATGGAGTTTGGTGGTCTTTTCCAATTGCAGATACGTTATCTACAATTATTACGATTATCGTTTTAAAAAGTGAAGTGGATAAAAATCTCCAATAGATTTTCTTCTTTTTGTTAATATCCTTTTAATAAAATAGTTTTCTTTTTGTGTTTTAAGTTAAATTTATGACTAATTTAGTAAATTAAACTAATTATTAATTTTGAAATGATTGTTTCAAACCTATGTCAAAAAACACATCTTTTAATAAAGTGAAAATTTTGAATAAAGTTACCACACTTTTTCATTCAAAAGGTTATTGTGCAACTTCTATGCAAGACATTGTTGAAGCGAGTACCCTAAACAGGTCTAGTATTTACAATACGTTTGGCAGTAAATTAGAATTGTTTATAGCGTGTTTTGATTCTTGCGAAACAAAATACAGAAGAGACATTCAAAAAATAATAATGGCGTCTACCAATCCGTTAAAATCAGTTCGACAAATTTTAGAACTCTCTATTAATAAAAGTATTAATGGTTATTTAATTCCGAATTATATTTCTGAAATTAAAAATAAAGAACCCAAAATTAGTAGATTGATTGATAACCAACAAGCATATTTTGTAGATTTATTTGAAGATATTGTAAAAAGAGGGCAAGGTTTGGGTTCTATAAACAACAGTAAATCCAGTAAACAGTATGCAAATTACTTATTAACTTCTTACCAAGGTTTGCAAATAATGAAAAGCTTCCCTGAAAATGATTATAAGCTACAAAATGTAATTTACGACATAATTTCTGTGATAGAATAAGTTGTTTAAAACTGAAACAATCGTTCTAAATATATATTAATTTTAAAATTTAAATAATTCGTTCTCCGTTTAAATTTGTCGTTAAAATATCGCTAAATAAATTAAAAAACGGACGTAAAGCTCTAAAACTTTTGTCTACTTCTTGCACAAAATTAGGAGACAACACTTCTTTATCTGTAAAATTTTTAGTGGCAATAAATCCTTTTTTACGTAACAAATCTACATCTGGATGTTCCTTATCAAAACCTCTTGGAGCTGTTTTTAATTCGCTAAAACTTTCGAATTTTCCACCAAAATGTTTTTTGTAATTCTTCTCTTCTAAAATGTCTTTTATTTCGGAAGCATCTAATTCAATTTCTTTACGAATTCGGAATAAATCTTCTTTACTCGGTTCCCAAAATCCGCCCGCTAAAAAAGACTCTCCTGGTCTAATCCTTAGAAAATAACCACCTCTTAATTCTTTTCCTAATCTCGAATAGGAATTTGCAAAATGTGCTTTGTAAGGAGTTTTGTCTTTAGAAAAACGAACATCTCTATAAATACGCATCATTTTAGATGTCTCTATTTCGTCGTGTTTTTGAAGATTTAGATGGATTTCTGCAAATACATCCTTAGTATTTTGTTGTGCTTTTAAATAGGTTTCTTTATGTTCTGCAAACCAATCTCTGTCGTTGTTCTTTTTTAAATTTTCTAAATATTGGAGCGTAGATTTTTCGATTTGCATTTTACAAAAATTTTAGATGTTAAATTTACGAATATTTATATAGAAAATAGATTGAAAAAAAAGTAAAAAAGACACAGATTTCACAGATTATGTAGATTTTAAAAAATCTAACAATTTTTTAGTTTGTTAATTTATAAAAAATAATTGGATGGTATTTTAAAATTCAAGAATTGTAAAGTTTTAATGCTGTAACTTTGTTAGGTTCATATCAATAATTAATGCACGAAAAAACAACAAAAATTCAGAATAGATATGATGGTTTTCTACAAACAAATGGTTTGTGGAATAATAAAGTTATTTATGGTTTAAATCAATTTTATATTGAAAATACATCTGTAAAAATAAATATTGAAATCAATGAAAAATTACGGCTTGGAAAATATATAGAACGTTTTGTTTCTTTCCAAATCGCTCAAGAAAAAAACATTGAAATTCTTGCAGAAAACATCCAAATTCAACAAGAAAAAAGAACTTTAGGTGAATTGGATTGTATTCTTCTAAAAGATGGTAAACCAATTCATTTAGAAGTTATTTATAAATTCTACTTATATGATGCTTCTATTGGAACTTCAGAAATTAACCATTTTATTGGTCCGAATAGAAAAGATTCTTTAATAGAAAAACTTACAAAACTCAAAGAAAAGCAATTGCCACTGCTCTACTCTAATGAATGTGCATCTTTTTTGAAAACGATCAACTTAAAACCTAATGAAATAGAACAGCAAGTTTATTTTAAAGCACAATTATTTGTTCCTTTTTCAGATAGAAATATCAACTTAAAACAACTAAACAATAATTGCATTGCTGGGTTTTATAGCAATACAAAAGAATTATATCAATTTAAAGACTGTAAATTTTACATTCCCCATAAAAAAGATTGGTTGCTAATTCCTCATACAAATATAAAATGGCTCAATTTTAAGGATTTTAAAAAAAATTCTACTGAGTATTTAGAAAGACAATTTGCTCCACTCTGTTGGCTTAAAAAAACAAATGGAGAAATGGAAAAGTTCTTTTTGGTTTGGTGGAGTTAAAATGACTGATGATTTTATGACTTAAGATCACTTAATAGGATAAAAACTGGTCTTATGTCTTATGTCTTATGTCTTATGTCTTATGTCTTATGTCTTATGTCAAAATTAAAAAAAAGGAATTTCACGAATGAAATTCCTTTGTTATAAAATCAATTAATTCTTAGAACTAATTATCTTTCTTTTTAGAATCTTTTGAAGCTTTGTTCCAAATTTTTATTTGATCTTCTTCTGTAACTCCTTCTAAAACCTCCACATTTACGCCATCTGAAGTTCCTAATTTAACAGTTACTTTTTTATAAGTATCATCAGCCTGTTTTACTTCTACATAAGGCTCTTCTGTTTTTTTATCGAACCTTAATAAAGCCTCTTTTATAGATAAAACACTGTCTTTTTTTTCTAGAACAATATCTGCATTGGCACTGTAACCAGCTCTAATAAAAAATTTATCGTCTAAAGAAACATCTGCTTTAATTTTAAATTGTACAGCACCACCTTCTTCTGTTCCTTTAGGTGCAATAAAATTTAATTTTGCTGGAAATTTCTTTCCTTCAATCGCGCCAATTGAAACTTCAATATCAGATCCTTTTACCAATTTACCAACTTCAGATTCGTCTACTTTTCCTTCGAAAATCATTTTACTCATGTCTGCAATCGATGCAATTGTTGTACCTGCATTAAAGTTGTTCGATTGAATTACTTGATCTCCTTCTTTTACAGGAATTTCTAAAATTGTACCAGACATTTGTGCTACAATGTTTGTGTTTGCAGAACCTCCAGATCCTGCAGAGCCTCTTTTTATAATTTGGTAATCGTTTTGTGCATTTTTTAAATCTTGCTTCGCTTGATTGTAAGTTAATTCTACGCCTTCGAATTCAGATCTTGCAATTACACCTTTATCGAAAAGGTTTTTGGTTCTTTTATAAGAAATTTGAGCATTATTTAACCTTAATTTCGCATTATCTACTCTACCTCTTGCACTAATTAAAGATTGCTCATTAGGTACAACTCTTACAGTTGCAATTAGATCTCCTTTTTTAACTTTAGAACCTTCTAACAACATAATCTTATCGATAATACCTGTTATTTGTGGTTTAATTTCAATTTCCTCTAAAGGTGTTACTTTTCCAGTAGCTACTGTTTTTTTTACAATTGTAGTTCTAAATGGAGTTTCAGTTTCGTATTCTACAATACTTTTTTGGTTCTTTTTTCCGAACCAAATAAGTGCTGCAATAAACAATATTGCTATAATACCTAAAATAATTTTTGATCTCTTACTCATGATTTGTTGTTAATTGATTTTATTCTTCTCTTAATGCTTCTATTGGTTTTACTACTGTTGCCATGTGTGCAGGTATTAAACCGATTAAAGTTCCTAACACAATTAAAGTGGCAAATGCTATTAAAATAATTGGAATGTTAACTGTTGGGTTTATTAAAGTTGCATCTTCTCCTTGGCCAAGTTTCCAATCTATTAAAAATAATATAAAACTTCCGAAAATAATCCCTAACATTCCTGCAATGGTTGTTAGAAATACAGATTCTAATATAATTTGTTGTCTTATACTTTTGGGGGTTGCTCCTAAGGCTCTTCGAATTCCAATTTCTTTGGTACGTTCTTTTACGGTAATTAAAAGTATATTTCCAATCGCGAAAACTCCAGCAATTAATGTAGCAATTCCTACAAACCATGTTAAAAACTGCATTCCAACTAAAAAGCCAGTTACTTTGCCTATTTCTTTTCCTAAATTTGCGCTGCCAAAAGCTCTTTCGTCATCTGGATGTACTTTATGAAGTCCTTTTAAAGTTAAAAGTACATCTTTTTCCATTTGCTCGATATTGGTGCCTTCATTGGCGGTAATCATCATCCAATCGACTTTATTTGCAGTGTTGTATACTTTTTTAAAAGTCGTAAAAGGTATATAGGCACAGTCTCCATCAAAATCTATGGTATTGGAGGGTTTATAGACTCCAATAACCTGATAACCAATCGCATTAATTTTTATGTATTGCCCAATTGGCATTTCGTCTTTATCGAACAACTGCTTGTACATATCTTCTGATATTACAGCAACTTTTGCCTTATTTAAAATATCATTTCCGTTTATGAAACGACCATATATTAATTGCTTTTTTTGAATTTGGTCTAAAACAGGATAGTCTCCACTTACTTTAAAATCTCCAGACTTAAAATCTTTAATTATTAAATTATTTGTTTGATTTCTTGGTGCTAATAATTTTATTTCAGTTGAATATTCCGATTTTAGAACCTCAATATCATTCATTGTTAAACTAAACCTTCTTCCTTCTTGGAATCCTTTAAAAGGTGTATCTGTAGATTGCGTCCAAACAAAAACACTATTGGTTGCGAAATTTCCAAAGAGTTTATTAAAACTATTTTCTAAACCTCTTGCTGCTCCCAATAAAACCACTAAGAGAAAGATACCCCATAAAACACCAATTATAGTAATTGCTGTTCTTACTTTGTTTTTACGAATGCTTCCGTAAATTTCTTGCCAAGTATCTGAATCGAATAAAAATTTCATATTTAATCTGCTCTTAATGCTTCTATAGGTTTAATATTTGCAGCTCTTTTTGCTGGAAGATAACCAGCTATTAATCCTGATATTATTAAAATAACAGTTGCACCAATTACAGTTCCAGAACCTACACTTGGGTCTTTAATAAAATAATCTTCTTCTAAACTATTGCCTACTAAACTTAATATATAGGTTCCTAAGGTTAGACCTGCATACCCTGCAAGTGTGGTAATTAAAACCGATTCTTGAACAACCATACCAACTATAGAAGCTGGTTTTGCTCCCAGTGCTTTTCTAATTCCAAATTCTTTGGTTCTTTCTTTTATTACAAAAATCATAATATTAGAAATACCAATAATTCCAGCGATTAGGGTTCCTGAACCTATAAAACCAATAATAAAAGTTAAAGCAAGCATTACAGTACTAATAAATTTATTAGCTTCTGCCATATTTCTTACGGATAAAGCACTTTGGTCATCTGGATGAATGTCTAATCTTTTTCGTAAATCTCGCTCCATTTTATTACCGAAAGCAATGGCTGCATCTGTACTTAAATTGGGGTTATATCCTAGGTTTATTTGACTAATGTAATCGTTATTTCCATACATACTTTGTGCTGTAGTTACAGGCATATATGCAATTCTTTCTTCATTATCTCCTCCTTCATCAGAAAAAACACCAATAATTAAAAAAGAACTTCCATTTACATTTACTCTTTTTCCTAAGGCAACTTTTTCTCCAAATAAATCTTTTTTAATCAATCGACCAATTACCAAAACTTTCGATTTCTCTTTTAAATCTCTTTCGTTTAAATAGCGGCCATCGTCTATAATTGTTTTCTCTAAAAATTGATGATCTGGATTTACAGCTCTAACATTATAAGTATTAGCTTCACTTTTATATTTTATACTAAAATTTTTGTAGATTCTTGCAGATTGATATTGTATTTTATCTTCATACTCGTCTGCAACAAAATTATAATCGTCGTTTCTTAGTTGAACTCTTCTACCTGTTTGCAAACCTTTATAGGGTTTCGAAGTTTTCCAAACTCTTACAAACATAGAGTTTTGTGCGTCATCTGCAAAAGCTCCTTTAAAAAAATTACCAAGCCCATTTGCAACTCCAAATAATAGTGTAAAAAGTAAAATTGCAAAAGCAACAGTAAAACCAGACATTACAGAACGTAACCTGTTTTTATTAATACTTTGAAAAATTTCTCTCCAGCGATCTAAATCAAACATATTAAACTGCTTTAGATGCTTTTGTGAATTCGTCGCTAATAATTCTACCATCTTTTAAACGAACAATTCTTTTCGTTTGTTCTGCAACTTCTTCTTCGTGTGTAATTACGAAAACCGTCATTCCTTCGTCGTTAATATCTTTTAACAAATCCATTACAGAGTCTGTTGTGGTAGAATCTAATGCTCCTGTTGGCTCATCTGCCAAAACAACTTTTGGTTTTGTAACCAAAGCTCTTGCAATGGCAACACGTTGTTTTTGACCTCCAGAAAGTTCGTTTGGTAAGTGACCCGCCCAATCTTTTAAACCTACTTTATCTAAATAATCTAAGGCAATTTCTAAACGCTCTTTTCTGCTAATTCCTTTATAATATAAAGGTAAAGCAACATTTTCTACAGCTGTTTTGTAAGAAATAAGGTTGAATGATTGAAAGATAAACCCTAAGAATTTGTTACGCAATTGCGCTGCTTTTTTCTCATTCATATCTTTTATTAGCTGTCCATTTAAGTAGTAATTACCTGCGTCATGAACATCCAATAAACCTACAATATTTAATAGTGTAGATTTTCCTGAACCAGAAGAACCCATAATAGAAACAAATTCGCCTTCTTTTATGTGTAAATCTATTCCTTTTAATACGTGTAGAGAATCTTTTCCAATCGGATAAGACTTGTGCAGTTCTTCAATTTTAATCATCAGTTGGTTATTTTATCACGAATGTACCTAAAGCCATACACAGCAATTACTAATTTTTTGTTAAAAGCTAATATTGCATCAAATACAAACATAAGACGCTTTAAATTAAATATTGTTACAAGAAATAAAGCTTTTTTTATTTTAATATGTCTCTAGAATATAATTTTAACACGTTAGATAACATAAAACTTTATTTAGATTTTCTTGAAAAGAAAATAAAAATTTTATAGGAAATTTAAAAGCGCCTCTTCTAAGAATTCTTTCCCTTTTAAAAAAAGTTGAAGTATCTTTGTAACGAACTTAATTTTGTTTGATTAAATGATTGATATCCCTAAAAATAAGAAAGTAATTTTGTTTGATGGCGTTTGTAATTTGTGTAATAATTCTGTAATAAAAGCGATTAAACACGACAAAAAAGATACTTTTTTATTCGCTTCTTTACAATCGGATTCTGGAAAAAAAATTACCAATTACTTAGGAATTGATACTACAAAAATTGATTCTATTATTTTATACGAACCTAATGTTTCTTACGATGTAAAATCGACTGCCGCTTTAAAAGTGATAAATGATTTTGGTGGCATTTGGAACCTAACAAAACTCTTATGGATTTTTCCTGAGGGTTTTAGAAATTTTGTTTACGATTATATTGCCAAAAACCGTTACAAATGGTTTGGCAAGAAAGAAAGTTGCATGATGCCTACTCCAGAATTAAAAGCGAAATTTTTAGCATAGAATTAAGTATTGGGTACAAAGTATTAAGCAATTATAATTTTTAGGTATGAAAATATTTGAGTTTTTAGTGCAAGCAAAATGATAGAAATAACGTAAGACGTAAGACGTAAGACAAAAAAAACACAAGACTTTAGATTACAAAACCAAAAACTATGTTTTCTATTTTCTATGTGATAAAATAGCAAGAAAGTAAAAAATGAAGAGAAAACTACCAAAAGAAATAAAGTGTGTTATTTTTGATATGGATGGCGTAATTATAGATTCCGAAGAAATTCACAAAAAAGCGTATTACGAAACCTTTGTTTCTTTAAGTTTAGAGGTTTCTGATGCATTGTACAAATCTTTTACAGGTTCTTCTACCATTAATGCTTTTCAAAGATTGGTGGCTCATTTTAATTTAGATGAAAATCCTGAAGAACTCGTTTTAGACAAAAGAAAACGCTATATAAATTTCTTTGAAAACGATCCGAATTTGCATTTGGTAAGAAATGTGGAAGAAATTATAAAATATTTCTACGAAAAAGGAATCATTTTAATATTGGCCTCTTCTTCTGCAATGGTTAATATAAATCGTGTTTTTAATCGTTTTGATTTGAATCAATATTTTTCTGCGAAAATATCGGGTGCAGATTTAAAAGAGTCGAAACCACATCCAGAAATTTTTAACAAAGCAGCTATTTTAGCCAACATACCAAAAGAAAATTGTATTGTTATCGAAGATTCCGACAATGGAATAAAAGCAGCAAACGATGCTAATATTTTTGTTTTTGGCTATGCAAATAAACTTTCAGAAAAACAAACTTTAGAAAATGCAGATGCTGTGATTGCTGATTTTTTGGAGTTAAAAAAGTTTGTTTAGAAAAAAAAACAGGTGTTTTAATTGTTGATTTTCTACTTTAAAAAATATAACTTCGCTAACTCAACATAAAGTTAATTAAAACTTACCTTATCTTTAGAGCACTAGCCAATTTAAGAATGAGCCTAAATCAAACAATAATTTCAAATTTAGAAAGTCTGTTTCTAAATAATTATAGAGAAATTGAACACGCTTCACTTTCTCAATGGATAGACTTATTAAAAACAGAAAATCCAGATACTTTTAGCATTAACGAACAAAAGACAGTTAAACTTTACGACAAATTTATAATTGCAAATTTTGAAAGAGCTAAAAAAAACACAAAACTTCTTGAATGTTATGAAAAAACAATTGAATTAAATATTAATGAAAATGAAATTATTAATAGTTTTTCGAAAGACCTAATAGTATCATTTGAAAAAATCAAAAAAGGAATTAGAAAAATTGAAGGCTCAAAGATTCAAATAATCATTCTTACTTATAATTTTGAGCCTTATGCTTGGATAAGTGGATTTGGAGAAGGTAAATATCCAATTTTAAAAAAACCTGAATACTTTGATTTCAATTATAAAAAGGACTTTTTTGAGATTTTAGGGCGTGTTGATTATTCTAAAGTCTGGAGTAACTTAATAAAATTAGAAAAATATTTGGAAGAAGCTGAAATATTTGATGACATTTTTGAAACAGATTTTTATCAAAATTTGAGAAATTCATACATCTATAAAACCTATTTATTGCTGAATAAAGCTTTTGAACAAAATCAAGTGGAATTATTCAGCGACTTGAATATTAAAAAACCATTATTTATTTACGGAAACGAACACGATTGTGAAAAAATAAACATTTACAGTTATGCATAAAAAATTCGCTACAACATATATAAGCAAGTTAACGAAAAAAAATCCCTTTTCCGTTAAGAAAAGAGACTTTTATATTTTATAAATCAATGAGTGTACTAATCTTCTTCTTCCAAATCATTGGCATCAAAATCGTCATTATCATCGAAAAACTCCTCATCTTCTGCATATTCTTCCATGGCATTTTCTAGACGATCACTAATTTTAACCAAATAAACAGTGTCTTCCGTTTTTACTTCTACTGCTTTTATAGTGTCTCCTTTGGCGTTTTTAAAGGAAATTACATCTGTATAATCATAACCATCAGGATATTTGTCAATTAACATATCTAATATGTCTTTGGTTAGTTTTGCGTATTCTACGATTACTCTTTTCATTTTTTTTAATATTTTTTACCACTTTGAGTACAGTTGAAAGGTCTAATTAAAATTCCGAATTAAAATCAAAGATTTCTCGACTGCGCTCGAAATGACAAACGTGTTACATTTCTAATAAATAAGCGAAAATAAGAGGTGCAACAATGGTTGCATCACTTTCTATAATAAACTTTGGTGTATCGATATCTAGTTTCCCCCAAGTAATTTTCTCGTTAGGAACTGCTCCTGAATACGAACCATAACTTGTAGTAGAATCGGATATCTGACAAAAATAACTCCAAAATGGTGTTTCTGGCTTTTCCATATCTTGGTACAACATTGGCACCACACAAATAGGAAAATCTCCTGCAATTCCTCCTCCTATTTGGAAAAAGCCAATTCCATTTTTAGAATTATCGGTGTACCAATCTGCTAAAAAGGTCATATATTCTATACCAGATTTTACAGTGCTTGCCTTTAACTCTCCTTTTAAAACATAAGAAGCGAAAATATTACCCATGGTAGAATCTTCCCAACCTGGACAGATAATTGGTAAGTTTTTTTCTGCTGCTGCATACATCCAAGAATCTTTAATATCTATCTCGTAATATTGCTCTAAAACTCCAGAAAGTAATAATTTATACATGTATTCATGTGGCAAATAACGCTCTCCTTTTGCTTCTGCATCTTTCCATATTTTTACAATATGTTCTTGAATTCTTCTAAATGCTTCTTCTTCAGGAATACAGGTATCTGTAACTCTGTTTAAACCTTTTTCTAACAAATCCCACTCGTCTTGTGGTGTTAAATCTCTGTAGTTTGGTACTCTTTTATAGTGAGAATGTGCTACTAAATTCATAACATCTTCTTCTAAATTGGCACCTGTACAAGAAACAATTTGCACTTTATCTTGGCGAATCATTTCAGCAAAAATCTTTCCTAATTCTGCTGTACTCATTGCGCCTGCTAAAGAAACTAACATTTTAGATCCTTTGTTTAATTGTGCTTCATAACCTTTTGCTGCATCCACTAAAGCTGCTGCATTAAAGTGTAAGAAGTATTTTTCTATAAAATTTGTAATTGATTTGCTCATTTTTATATTTTTTTATGATATTCTTTAAAATGTTCTCGATACGATTTTTCAAAAAGGAAAAATCACTCGAACTGACACTAATAGTTATCAATAATAATTTTATTTAATATCTAAAATTAATTTTTAATTATTTTTTCTGAAGTTTCTTTACTTCGTAAACATCTGTTCTTCTGTCTTTTAAATTTCGTACACTTCCAAATTGATTCAAATCTTTTAACAAATCTAAATCTACATCCGCAATTAAAATCATTTCTGTATTTGTAGTTGCTTCTGCTTTAATTCCGTTTGCGGGAAATGAAAAATCGCAAGGTGTAAAAACCATCGATTGCGCAAACTGAATGTCCATATTATTCACTTTCGGTAAATTTCCAACGCTACCAGCAATTGCTACATAACATTCGTTTTCTATCGCTCTTGCTTGGGCACAATGCCTAACTCTAGAATAGCCATTTTGGGTGTCTGTTAAAAACGGAATAAACAAAATATCCATACCTTCTGCTGCCAAAATTCTACTCAATTCAGGAAATTCGGAATCGTAACAAATTAAAACTCCAATTTTTCCACAATCTGTATCGAAAGTTTTTAATTCATTCCCTCCTTGCATCCCCCAAACTTTTGCTTCATCTGGAGTTACGTGTAATTTCTCATACCTTTCTGTAGAGCCATCTCTTTTGCATAAATAGCCAACATTGTATAACATTCCGTCTTTTAATTCTGGAAAACTTCCTGTAATTATATTGATGTTGTACGAGATTGCCAATTCAGAAAATTTCTGAACAATTACTGGTGTATATTTAGCCAATTCTCTAATGGCTTGCGATTCTGGCAAATGATTATTGTCTGCCATTAAAGGCGCATTAAAAAACTCTGGAAACAACGCAAAGTCAGCTCTGTAAGCAGAAACTGCATCCACAAAATATTCTGCTTGTTGCATTAATTCTTCCAAATCTTTGTACAAACGCATTTGCCACTGAATTAACCCTAAACGAACTACTTTCTTTTTAATAACCGCTTTTGCAGTTTCTTTTTTGTAATACACATTATCCCACTCCAATAAAACCGCAAAATCGTTCGACTCTGCATCTCCTTCTATATATCCTTTCATTACTTTCGATGGATGAAAATCATTAGATATTTGAAAGTTTAAAACAGGATCGTGAATTTCTTTACGCTTTACCTTTTCTATGTATTCTTTTGGTGAAATTTGCGTTGCATATTTATGATAATTCGGAATTCTTCCACCAAAGGCAATGCCTCTTAAATTCAGTTTTTCGCATAATTCTTTTCGGTAATCATACAATCTTCGTCCTAATCGTAAACCTCTATATTCTGGTTTTATAAAAACATCTATTCCATACAAAACATTTCCAAAATTACTGTGTGTACTAAAGGTAAAATTACCAGTAATGTCTTGGTAGGTATGATGGTCGTCGAATTTATCGTAATCGACTCTTAAAGACAAAGCACAGCCTGCAAGCGCTCCATTAATTTTTATAACCACCTGACCTTCAGGAAACTTATCTATTAAAGTTTTAATTTGAGGTTCCTCCCAATAAGTACTTTGCATATTGGTATACACCTCTATCATTGCTTGTTTTAATTCTTGATAATCTTCAATTGTTAAATACTGTAATTCTATATTTTCTATGTTTTCGATTTTCATATTTATTTAAAAATCGTCAATATCATCTTTAAATTTCGATAATTTGCTGAAAGGATTGTTATCCGAAAGATCTTCTCCAACATCATACGTATCGTCGTTTGAAGCAAATTTATAACTCAACATTTTATAGAATAATTTTGCTGCTAAAAAGTCTGATGATTTTTCATTGTCATTCGGACATAATTCTACCATATCGAAACCAACAACATTTTTTTGCTCGAATACAGCTTTTAAAAACTCTAAAGTTTCATAATAAAACATTCCTCCTGGTTCTGGAGTTCCTGTACTTGGCATTATGGAAGGATCTAACGCATCTAAATCGAACGTAATAAACACGTTTTTAGTCAATTGATCTACAACATCGTCCATCCAATCTTCGTTTACAGCCATGTCATGTGCAAAGAAAACTTTCTCTAAATTCATGCTTCTTTTTTCAGAAATATCCATACTTCTAATGCCAACCTGAACTAAATTTGTATGCTGATTCGCTTCGTAAACTGCACAAGCGTGATTGCAAGAAGAACCTTCATATTCTTTACGCAAATCTGCATGTGCATCTATATGTAAAACTGTTAAATCGCTAAAACATTCGTTAAAAGCTCTAATAGTTCCAATAGAAACTGAATGTTCTCCACCAAAAACAGTTACAAATTTATTTCTGTTGATGTACTTTTTCGTTTCTTGATGCACAGCTTCTACCATTGCTTCTGGAGAAGAATTTTCTGTAATTTCTTCTGCCAAGAAAACACCTTCTTTATACACTTCAGAATCTGTTTCTATGTCATACAATTCCATATTTTCTGAAGCTTCTAAAAAGGCTTTTGGGCCTTTGTCTGCACCTTTTTGCCAAGTACTTGTTCCATCATAAGGAACTGGGATAATTACTATTTTTGATGTTGACAGGTTTCCAAACTCGTTTGGAATTCCTGCATATGTGTTGTTTGTGTTCATTTTATTTTTTGTTGCAAAGGGTTTAAACCCCTTGTTGTGTTAATACCCTAATATTGATAATAATTCGCTACTTTTTTGTTGTTCTTTAAATACTTTAATATCCAAATTTCCATCTTTATCTCTATCGATAATTAAATGTTTTGGAGTCGGAATTAAACAGTGTTGCAATCCACCAAAACCTCCAATAGTTTCTTGGTACGCTCCTGTGTTAAAAAAACCAATATACAAAGGTTTTTCTTTTTCGTAAACGGGTAAATAAATTCCGTTTACGTGTTGTTCGGAATTGTAATAATCGTCACTATCGCAAGTTAAACCACCTAATAAAACACGTTCGTATTTCATGTTCCATTTATTTAATGGCAACATAATAAAACGTTTATTAATTGCCCAAGAATCTGGTAAAGTTGTTATAAATGAAGAGTTTATCATGTTCCAACGTTCTCTATCGTTTTGTTTTTTCTGATATAAAACTTTGTAAATAGATGATCCAGATTCACCCACTGTAAAACTACCAAATTCTGTAAAAATATTTGGCACATCTACTCCTGCTTCATCACAGGCTTGTTTAATTTGATTGGTAATTTCATCAATCATATATTGATAATCATACTCAAAAGCCAATGAGTTTTTTATAGGAAAACCACCACCAATATTTAAACTGTCTAAAGTAGGACACACCTTTTTCAGGTTGATGTACACATTTAAGCATTTCATTAATTCGTTCCAATAATAAGCATTGTCTTTAATACCAGTATTGATAAAAAAGTGAAGCATTTTTAAATCTACTTGGGTATTATCAGCAATTTCACGCTCGTAAAAAGAAACAATGTTTTTATATCCAATTCCTAATCTTGAAGTATAAAATTCGAATTTAGGCTCTTCTTCAGAAGCAATTCGAATACCAACTTTAAACTTCTTTTTTGTTTCTTTTTGAATTAAAGGCAATTCCTCATAATTATCGATAATAGGAATACAGTTTTTATGTTCAGATTCAATTAGTTCACCAATATTTTTTATGTATTGGTCTCTTTTAAACCCGTTACAAATAACAAACGTATCGTCTTTTATTTTGCCTTCTTTCTTTAAGCTTTTTACGATATCAATATCAAAAGCCGATGATGTTTCAATATGAATGTCATTTTTTAAAGCTTCTTGTAAAATGTGCTTAAAATGGGCACTTTTCGTACAATAACTATAAAAGTATTTTCCTTTATAATCGTGTTTTTCGAAGCTGTTTTTAAACCAGTTTTTTGCTTTGTTTATATTTTCCGATATTTTGGGTAGGTAAGTAAATTTTAATGGAGAATCATATTCCTCAATCAATTCCATTAAATTAATACCATGCCAAAATAATTTGTTGTTTTCTGTTTTAAATTCCTCTTGAGGAAAGTGGAATGTTTGATCTACTAAATCTGCGTATTTTGTGTTCACAATGTGTTTTAAATATTATACAAATGTTGTTGATGCTTAAAATTATAAAAATTTTAGCACATAAAAAATCTTCGTCATTAAGAAAAGATTATCACTGTATAAATTTCATGTAAACAACATGCAACTTTGCGAAGCATTGCATAATTTCTTTTAGATAAAAAGAAGGAGAAACCTTAATTTTTCGGTTGCATTTCCAAAATGCATTGTAATACATATTCTCCAATTGAATATTACTTCCGAAATAAGAAAAACTAAACATTTTACTTAAATAAGTACAGCAAATGTATATTATTTTTTAATATAAAAAACAAAAGTATAAAAAAAGAGATAATATTTTTAGCTGTAATATTTCCCTTTTATATAAGTACTTGAGTTATTTTAAAAGTATCATATTTAAGAATTAGTTAGAAAATAAGCTTTATAAGTTTTCTAAATTCTGCTTAAAAACAACTTTTTTACATCAAAATAAATAAAAATCTATAATTGCCTAATCTTATGATGTAAAATAAAACCTTGTAAATTACATATAGCTTTAGCTGGATATTATAAATAAATTACAGGCAGTTGGCTTTAACAAACCATATTTTGGCTAAAGCCGATAATAAAAAACAAAACACTCTTCAATTACATAAACGCAATTATTAAGCATAAAAAAAGCGCTGAAAATTCAGCGCTTTTAATTTATTATTTTATTCTTCAATTGGTGGATGCCCATGAATTTTCTCAAAGTCTTCATCGAAATTTTCTCGTAAATAAGCATTTAATTTCTTTCTATAATCGTCTTTTAACCACGTTACAAAGTTGTGTGTACTTTTAGAAATACATTTTGCATATCTATTAATTCTATCGTCAATCTCCTCCCCTAATTTCTTGGCAAGAATTAACGCATCAAAAACATCTTCACTGTTTTCTATACACATTTTTGCATGGTGTACAATCGATTTTTCTAGTACTCTTTTCGAAGATTCTCCTGCTCTTATTGTTTCTATATACACATTTTTCATATCGAAATAGGTATCTTTAGAATTCGCAAATTCTTTCTTTACATCTGCTGGTAACTCGTATCTAAATGTGCTTTCTATTTCTTCATCAGAAAGAATGGCATCTAAGTAATAATCTGGCGCTCTAAACATTTTTTGCCAGTCTAAATCTGCGCCCCAAGGACCAAATCTGTGGAAATTGTTTCCTAAATCTATCACATCAAACGTGTCTTTTTCTCCGAAAATACGAGATCCACGTCCAATCATTTGATAATATAACGTCAACGATTTTGTTGCTCTGTTTAAGATAATAGCCTCTATACTTGGTTCATCGAAACCAGTTGTTAAAATACTTACAGAAGTTATAATTGCATTTGGCGTTTTGTGAAACCATCGTAAAATAAGCTCACGTTCCTTTTTTGTATTTGTATTGTCTAAATGTGCAATTGGATATCCTGCTTTTTTAAATGCATGAAAAACTTGGATTGATGTGTTAATACCGTTGTTAAAAATCAACGTTTTTTTGCCCTTTGCAGTTTCTTCGTACGCACTTACCAATTTGGTAAGCATGTCTGTATTCATATACAAATCTTCGGAAGATTTTACAGTATAATCTCCATTAGCACCAACTTCCAACGAAGTTAAACCAACATTGTAAGAATACATATTCGCTTGTGCTAAATAACCACTTTCAATTAATTGATGAATTGGCTCCCCAACATACAATTCTTGATAATTCTCATACATTGGCAGTTTAATGTTAGAGCTTAAAGGAGTTGCTGTTACACCAAGGATAAAAGATTGGTCGAAAAACTTGAATATTTTCGTAAAAGAGTTGTAATGTGCCTCATCTACAATTACTAAACCGATATCCGAAATATCTAATTTATCATCATTCAACCTATTTTTTAAGGTTTCAACCATCGCCACAAAACACATGTACTCGTTTTGATCGTCTAATTTTGCAGTACTATTTATTATTTTATTATCAACACCAAACTCGTCTAACATTTTAGACGTTTGTTTGCTTAGCTCAATTCTGTGTGTTAAAACTAAAACCTTCTTTTTAAAAGTTTCGATATAACGTCTAACAATTTCAGAGAAAATTACCGTTTTTCCACCTCCAGTTGGTAATTGATATAATAAATGATAGTCTTGTGGTGCAGTTTCGAAGCGATTAAAAATCTCTTGAAGTGCATCCTTTTGATATCCGTATAATTCTTTACCTATAATTGTTTGCGAAGTGTTTGTTTCTGCCAAAAGTTTAAAAATTTAGAGAGACAAAAATAAGACTTATTATAGGTTTTACCCAAATTTTAACTACATAAATCTCGATAAGTCAGTTTGAGTGATTTCATAATGTGAAGCATCGTATACAGAAACGCCATTTCTAACCACAATTAATTGTGGAGATTGGTGCATTACTTGGAAGCTATATCCTACTTCATCAGAAATATCTCTGTAATTTAACAAGTCTAAATAATACACTTTTAAATTTTTATGTTCTTCCGAAAACAACTTTTCGAACTGTTTTATAACCATACTACTAATTCCACATCTGGTAGAATGCTTAAAAATTAAAACAGATTCTGTTTCAGATTCCTTTTTTATAGTTTCTAATTGCTCTAAAGAAGTTAATGAAATCCAATTTAAATATGTCTTTTTTTCTGGTTTTAATTCCTTACTACTTTTACTTCCAAATATATTGTTAAATATGCTCATTTTACGTTTTTTGCTCTTTGTCGGCACAAATATAAGAAACTTTCAATTGACAAAAAGTCAGTATTTACAGTGCTTTTAGCGACATTTTGACGTCTTTTTTCTGATAAATTTATTTGGTACTGAATTTGCTTTTAATCGGTTGTAAAAATAAATTAAACAAACAACAACAAGGGAGCATGCTCCCTTGCTTAAAACATAAAATATGAACTTTAATAATTATACAACAAAATCGCAAGAGACCATACAAATGGCGCAACAAATTGCGCAAGGCTTTGGTCATAATCAAATAGAAAACGAGCATATTTTTAAAGCTTTAACACAAGTAGATGAAAATGTGTTGCCCTTTTTATTGAAGAAATTAAACATCAATTTAAATGTTGTAAACCAAATTTTAGACAAACAATTAGAAAGTTTACCTAAAGTTACTGGAGCAGAATTAATGATTTCGAGAGAAGCTAGCAAAACGCTTACAGAAGCATCTGTAATTGCAAAAAACATGAAAGATGATTATGTATCTATCGAACATTTAGTGTTAGCAATTTTTAAATCAAAAAGCAACATTGCACAGGTTTTAAAAGACCAAGGTGTTACAGAAAAACATTTAAAAGCGGCCATTGAAGAGCTAAGAAAAGGAGAAAGAGTAACCTCGCAATCTCAAGAAGAAACCTATAATTCTTTAAATAAGTTTGCAAAAAACCTAAACCAATTAGCCCAAGATGGAAAATTAGACCCAGTAATTGGTAGAGATGAAGAAATTCGAAGGCTATTGCAAATTTTATCCAGAAGAACAAAAAACAATCCAATTTTAGTAGGTGAACCAGGAACTGGTAAAACCGCAATTGCAGAAGGTTTAGCTCACAGAATTGTAGATGGAGATGTTCCAGAAAATCTAAAAGACAAATTAATTTTTTCTTTAGATATGGGTGCTTTAATTGCGGGCGCAAAATACAAAGGAGAATTCGAAGAACGTTTAAAAGCCGTTATTAAAGAAGTTACCAATGCAAATGGAGATATTGTACTTTTTATTGATGAAATTCACACTTTGGTTGGTGCTGGAGGTGGTCAAGGAGCTATGGACGCTGCAAATATCCTAAAACCTGCTTTGGCTCGTGGAGAATTGCGTGCCATTGGAGCAACTACGTTAGATGAATATCAGAAATATTTCGAGAAAGACAAAGCTTTAGAAAGACGTTTCCAAAAAGTGCAAGTAGAGGAACCAGATACAGAAAGTGCGATTTCTATTTTAAGAGGAATTAAGGAAAAGTACGAAACTCACCACAAAGTCCGTATTAAAGACGAAGCAATTATTGGTGCTGTAGAATTGTCTCAACGTTATATTACCAATCGTTTTTTACCAGATAAAGCGATTGATTTAATGGACGAAGCTGCATCGAAATTACGTATGGAAATAAATTCGAAGCCAGAAGAATTAGATGTTTTAGACCGAAAAGTAATGCAGTTAGAGATTGAAATTGAAGCCATTAAACGTGAAAAAGACGAAACGAAATTAAAATCTTTACGCTCTGATTTAGCCAATTTAAAAGAAGAACGAAACGAGATTAATGCAAAGTGGAAATCAGAAAAAGAAGTTGTCGATAATATCCAAAATGCAAAATCGAATATCGAAAACTTTAAAATTGAAGCAGAAAAAGCAGAACGTGAAGGAGATTATGGAAAAGTTGCAGAAATTAGATATGGAAAAATTAAGCAAGCTCAAGAAAAGTTAGAGGAACTTCAAAAAGTTTTAAGTGAAAATAAAAATGAAAAATCTTTAATAAAAGAGGAAGTTACTTTAGATGATATTGCAGAAGTAGTTGCAAAATGGACTGGAATTCCTGTAACGAAAATGATACAATCGGAACGTGAGAAACTACTGAGATTAGAAGACCAATTACACAAACGTGTTGTTGGGCAAGAAGAAGCAATTGTTGCAGTTTCAGATGCTGTAAGACGTTCGAGAGCAGGTTTGCAAAATCCGAACAAACCAATTGGTAGTTTCTTATTTTTAGGAACCACTGGAGTTGGTAAAACTGAATTGGCAAAAGCGTTGGCAGAATATTTGTTTGATGATGAAAATGCAATGACAAGGATAGATATGAGCGAATACCAAGAACGCCATTCTGTAAGTAGATTGGTGGGTGCTCCTCCAGGTTATGTGGGGTATGATGAAGGTGGACAATTAACAGAAGCTGTTCGTAGAAGACCTTATTCTGTGGTGCTTTTAGATGAAATTGAAAAAGCGCATCCAGATACTTTTAATATTCTTTTACAAGTTTTAGATGAAGGAAGATTAACGGATAATAAAGGACGTGTTGCAGATTTTAAAAACACCATAATTATTATGACCTCGAATATGGGAAGTCATATTATTCAGGAAAAATTTTCTGACCCAAAAGCCGATTTAGAAGCAATTACACAGGTGGCAAAAATTGAAGTTTTAGGATTGCTAAAACAATCTGTAAGACCAGAATTTTTAAACAGAATTGATGATGTAATTATGTTTACACCTTTAACTGAAAAGAATATCTTCGAAATTGTAAAACTACAAATCGAGCATTTAAAGAAAGTAATTGGCAAACAAGAAATTACATTAGACGCAACAGATGATGCAATTAAATATTTGGCGAAAAAAGGCTATCAGCCAGAATTTGGTGCAAGACCAGTAAAAAGAGTTATTCAAAAAGAAGTTTTAAATGAACTTTCAAAAGAAATTCTCTCTGGAAAAATAACAACAGATAGTATTATTTTATTAGATTCTTTTGATGATAAATTGGTTTTTAGAAATCAGTCAGATTTGGTAGACAAACTATCATAAAACAAATTTAAAAATAGTTTTTGGTTAATTTAGAAAAGGCAGTTTAACGAAAGTTGAATCGCCTTTTTTTTAACATAAACAGCTAACAGTTAGAATAGTATGACAATTTTTCATTTTTATTGAAAAATTGTCACACTCTTTATTTTGGCATTTTATTTGCTTTTTATGTATTAAAAAAATAAATGTTTAACTTTTAAAAAATGTAAATTATGTTATTAAAAAAAACAGATTTTCCGGTTTTACCAAATGTCTTTAACGACTTTTTTAGAGATTGGTCTTCGACTAATTTTTCTGACACGAACACTACATTACCAGCTGTAAACATTAGAGAAAGTGAAAATGATTTTGTTGTAGATGTAGCTGTGCCAGGAATGGATAAAAAAGACTTTAAGATAGATTTAGACAATGATGTGTTAACAATTTCATCAGAAAAAAAGACAGAAAACGAAAAAACTGATGATAATTACACAAGAAAAGAATACAGTTATATGTCTTTCAGGAGAAGCTTTACACTTCCAAAAGGAGTTGTAGATAGCGATAAAATAAAGGCAAACTATAAAAATGGTGAGTTAAGAATTACAATCCCGAAATTGGAAGAAGCAAAGCCAAAGCCTGCAAAATTAATTGAAGTTCACTAATTTTTAAAAACTAATTTAATACAAAGGCTGTTCTTCAACAGCCTTTGTTTATTTAAAATTGTAAAGTCATGAAAAAAGTAATTTTATGTATTTTAACTTTAACCTTTTTTAATTGTCAAAGTCAAAATACAAAACAGAAAAATAATGGTGAGGTCGAAAAAGACACCATTAAACCCAAAACAAATGTCCAAGTTCATAAAGAATATGACGAAAATGGTAATTTAATAAGTTTAGATTCTACCTACACTTATTTTTATTCGAATATTAAGGGAGACTCTTTACTAGAAAAAAATTTTTACAAGAAATTTAAATCCAATTTCAACCATAAACTTAGCAGTCCTTTAGATTCTATTTTTATAAATGATTTCTTTGGAAATTCTCCATTTAAAGAGCCTAATTTTTATACAGATGATTTTTTTAAAAACCATTTTAAAAATCATCAAAAAAAGATAGATAAAATGCTAAAAAGAATGGATTCTTTAAAAAATAGCTATTATAAAAAACAGAAAAATTTAAAGCAACTTTAAATTAAATAAGAGCTTTCTAAAAAATACTTTAAATAGTAATTTTAGAAAGCTTTTCTTTTTTAATTATATTCGTATACCTAAATTAATTATAATGAAAAAAATCTTACTACTATTTGTATTTTCTTTTGCATTATTAAGCTTTTGTAATTCTCAAGAAACAACCACCTATTATTTAATTCGTCATGCAGAAAAAAACAGAACAGATAAGACAAATAGAAACCCCGATTTAAATGAAGATGGAAAAGAAAGAGCTGTAAAATGGGCTGCTTATTTTAACAATATCCATTTAGACGCTGTATATTCTACTAATTATAATAGAACGATGCAAACTGCTGCTCCTACAGCAAAAAGCAAAGATTTAAACATTAAAAGCTACAATCCAAGAAACATGTTTAATGCAGAGTTCGAAAAAGAAACCAAAGGAAAAACAGTTTTAGTAGTTGGACACAGCAACACAACTCCTGCTTTTGTAAACAAAATTTTAGGTAAGAAAAATTACAAAGATTTAGATGATAATGACAACGCAAGTTTGTTTGTTGTAACTATTTCTGGTGATAAAAAAACGAGTAAAGTTAAGAAAGTAAATTAGTTATATTTTATACCTACAAAGTTTTTGAAACCTTGCAGGAAGTTTTTGAAACCTTTTAGAAAAACAGCTACTTTCTTGCAACCAACATCATATGTGGGCTAAAAGCTAAAACAGATTCGTCTAATTCTGTAATTTTTAATAATGTTAATAAAGTTTCTTTTTTCTTTGGATTTAGCATATTTGCAAAATATTCATTGTCTAACCAAATTATACCTTCTACTGCAAAAAGGTTGATAATTTCTAAATTTTGAGACGTAAATTCCTTTTTTAACTGTTTTGGTTTGTGGTAAAACCCGTCTGCTAATAACCAAGGAAATTCTTTTGGTGGGTTATGAATTCCTGAAGTTAATTCGGTTTTACACATTTCTAAAAATGGCTTTTTATGCACCAAACCTTGCATTAAACCTGCAACAGTAGATGCTGATGAATTAATGGCAAAACCTAAAATAAGTCCACCTTTTTTTAAGACTCTTTTTGCTTCATTTATCGTTTGCAAACGATCTTCTTTTTGCTGAAGGTGGTACAAAGGACCATGCAAAATAACCAAATCTGCCACTTCGTTTTCGATTTCTAAATTGCGAGATTCTCCTAATGTTACAGAGAATTTGTTTTTTGATTTATTGGCTCTTTTTTGCGCTAATTTTATGTGTTTTTCTACAGGTTCTATCAAATGAACATTGTGCCCATTTTCAGCCAACCATTCAGAGTATTTCCCAGTGCCTCCACCAACATCTATTATAGTTGTCTTTGGTTTAGAAATATGTCTTTTAATTAGAGATTTAATACGTTCAAACTCAAAAAAACCCATTCCACTCTCTAAACGTGTTTCTTCTGAGGCTTTGTTGTAAAAATCTTCTAATTCTGTGGTGATGAGTTGTTTTTTAGATATCATTTAATTTTACAAAATGTATTTAATATTCTATTTGTTTTATTTGTTAGCAAACAGGTCTAGGTACTATCTTTAATTCCTAATTTTATTCTATAATTTTTTATTATTTTTGATTTAACAGAGAGGAAACATACTGTGATCATTCACTGGAAGTTTACCTTGTGTAGCCTCAATTTTATTGGGGCTATTTTTTATGCCCAGATTGAAGCATTTGTTTGAGCTCTTTTTTTATGCTGAACTCGATTTAATATCTGTTACTTTAATTCACTTACTTTTTAAAAATGAAAGATGTTGAAATAAATTCAGCATAAAAAAAAAGCGAGTGTGTAAAGCTGGAAATAGCTCCAAAAAAAAAACTAATTAAGCATATTCTTTTCGTAAAACTTCTCTACTTTTTGTCTTGCCCAAGGTGTCGTTCGAAGAAATTTTAAACTCGATTTATAAGTTGGGTTATTTTTAAAAGCTTTTATATTTAAAATATCGCCTAATTCTTCCCAACCATATTCTTTAAAAAGTTGTTCTAAAATTGTTGCCAATTTTATTCCGTGAAGTGGATTATTAGGTTGCTCTTTGCTCATTATTTATTGATTATAAATTGTTTTATCAAAAGTACTATTATTTATTTTTCAAGTTTAGAATATTAACAAAAAATTAGTGCTTGATAATTGCGAATTTTTCAATAATTTAGCTGAAAATTTAAGAAATCTATCAATGAAAAATATTGCATTACATTCAATTCACGAAAGTTTAGGAGCAAAAATGGTTCCTTTTGCTGGTTACAACATGCCAGTTCAGTACGAAGGTGTTACAGCAGAGCATTTAACAGTAAGAGAATCTGTGGGGGTTTTTGATGTAAGTCACATGGGAGAATTTTTAGTTTCTGGAGAAAATGCTTTGGCCTTAATACAAAAAGTAACTTCTAATGACGCTTCTAAATTAGCAATTGGAGACGCACAATATAGCTGTTTTCCAAATACTGAAAACGGAATTGTAGACGATTTAATTTGTTACAGAATTAAGGAAAACACTTATTTATTGGTCGTGAATGCTTCTAATATCGAAAAAGATTGGAACTGGATTTCTTCGTATAACGAAGAATTTAAAGCAGATTTAAAAGATTTATCGGAAGATTACTCTTTATTGGCAATTCAAGGCCCAAAAGCAATTGATGCAATGCAATCTTTGTCTTCTTTAGATTTGGCAGATATTCCTTTTTATAAATTTAAACTAGGAGATTTTGCTGGAATTGAAAATGTAATTATTTCTGCAACTGGATATACTGGTTCTGGAGGTTTTGAGATTTATTGTAAAAATACTGAAGTGGAACAAATTTGGAATAAAGTTTTTGAAGCAGGTGCAGATTTTGGAATTAAACCCATTGGTTTGGCTGCAAGAGATACATTGCGTTTAGAAATGGGCTATTGTTTGTATGGAAATGATATTGACGATACAACTTCGCCAATTGAAGCTGGTTTAGGTTGGATTACTAAGTTTACCAAAGATTTTGTAAATCATGAAGCTTTAGCCAAAGAAAAAGAACACAAACCAGAAAGACGTTTGGTAGCTTTCGAATTAGACGAAAGAGGCATTCCAAGACAAGGTTACGATATTGTAGATGGAAATGGAAATGTAATAGGAAACGTAACTTCTGGAACCATGAGTCCTTGTTTACAAAAAGGAATTGGAATGGGTTATGTTCCTAGGCTTTTTGCAAAATCGGGCACACAAATACATATTCAGGTGCGTAAAAAAGCAATTCCTGCAACTATTGTTAAGTTGCCTTTTTATAAAAAATAAATTAAAAACATTTAAAGCCTCACTTTTTATGAGGTTTTTATTTTAAAAAAAATATGAATTGTTTATTAACTGGTGGCACTGGAATTTTAGGAAGTCATATTCTTTTTGAATGGCTACATAAATCGATAGTCGAAAAATCTGTAAATCATCTTTTTGTAATTATTAGAGATAATAAAAAACCTGCAAAACAACGTTTAAAAGCTATTTTAAACGACGCTTCTCGCCCTAATTTTTTAAATGATTTTACTTTAGAAGCTTGTTTAGAAAAAATAACAGTTATTTCTAACGATTTAACCAACATCACAAAAAACACTTTAGAGAAATATAATTTCGATACTGTTATACACTGTGCAGGTTCTACAAGTTTATTAAATACAAACGATTCTAAAGAAATCGTTCACACTCAAAATTATTTAGTTACAAAACATCTTTTAGGTAATTTACCAGAAAAAGTTAATCGGTTTCTTTATATAAGTACAGCTTATTCTTTTGGAATTCAAAATGAAAAAGTAAATGATCAAATTGAAAACTACGATGTTAACGAATTTAGAAATCCGTATGAAAAATCTAAATATGAGAGCGAAAAATTTGTAAAAGAAACCTGTTTATCTAGAAACATACAATCTCAAATATTAAGACCTAGCATTATTTGTGGACGTTTAATAGACAAACCGTTTTTTGAAACCCCAAAGTTTGATGTTTTTTATGCTTGGCCAATGTTTTTAGCCAAATATGCCAATAAATCTATCGAAAATTTTAGAATTTGGATCGATAAAAAAAGTGGTTTAAACATCGTTCCTGTAGACTTTGTGTCGAAAGCCGTTTTACATGCTTTTTTAAACCCTAAGATCAAAGAATTAAACATTATCAACCCAACACAAATACTTCATAAAAATTATGTTGGCGATGTTTTAGAATCTTTTAATATTAACTCTTATAAATATGTTCACGAAAAACCAGAAAACCTAAATGCCTTTGAAAACTTATATTATAAAACTCTCGGCGATATTTTCGAGAAATATATTTCTATACCAGATTTACAATACAAACCAGACTTAATTTTAAAGTTAATACATCAATTAAAAAAGTTAATACATCAATTAAAAATAGAGGTTAATTTAGGTGTTCATAAAAATTTTATGAATTTAATTAATTTTTCGGTTGAGAAAAACTTTGTAAAAAGTTACTAAAATTAAAAAATAGAAAAAAATTGGATTCGTTAACTCAAATTGTTTTAGGAGCTGCAGTTGGCGAGACTGTTCTAGGGAGAAAAATAGGAAATAAAGCGATGTTGTATGGCGCAATTGCTGGTACAATTCCAGATTTAGATATTATTTCCTCTTACTTTACAGACACTGTTACAGCTTTAGAAATCCATAGAGGTTTTACGCATTCGATCTTATTTTCTGTACTCTTTGCTCCACTTTTTGCTTTTATTGTTATAAAATATGAAAAGTATAAAAACTTCAAAAACTGGACACTGTTATTCTTTTTGGCTTTTGTAACGCATCCTATTTTAGACGCCCAAACCACTTGGGGAACACAATTATTTTGGCCTTTAGATATTCGATTGGCATTTAAAAATGTGTTTGTTATTGATCCTTTATACACAATTCCGTTTTTAGTTTTTTTGATTTTGGCAATGCTTCAAAAAAAGGATTCGAAAAAAAGACGTTTGTACAATAATTTAGGGTTGATAGTTAGTAGCTCTTATTTAATTCTAACTTTAATTTTGAAAGGAGTTTCATATCAAAAATTCACGAAAGAACTTGTTTCTAAAAACATTACGTATCTTAATATTGAAACAAAACCTGCTCCATTAAATACTATTTTATGGACTGCAAATATCGAAACTAAAGATGCTTTTTTAATAGGTTATTCCTCTTTTTTAGATAAGAATCCAATTCAGTTCTCTAAATATCCTAAAAATCATGAGTTGTTAGGTGAGTTGAAAAATCATCCTAAAATGAAAAGAATGATTGCGATTTCTAAAGGTTGGTACACGATTAATAAAGTAAATAATACGCTTTATTATAACGATTTACGCTTTGGTACATTAAGTATAAAACCAAATGCAACCAATTTTGTTTTTAAGTATAAAATTACTGTCGATAAAAATGGAACTCCTTTTTTTGTTGAAATACCTAAAGATAAAAGTGAAGGCAAAAAATTGTTATCCGATTTATGGAAAAGAATAAAAGGGAATTAAAACTCTCTTGCCTTATTATTAGACAAGAAAACACAAAATCATTCTGGGCAATTATTCAGAATTTATATAGAAAGTTTGGCAAACACAGTTGCATTGTTTATTATTACAGCAGGTTTATTTAACAGAAGCCGACCTTATACTTATTAAAAAATGTGCCTTTAGAACAACGAAAAAGTATTACAGCCACAAGATTTTTTATTCTGGACATGTTGCTACAGCTACAACTGCCACGTTTTTTTCTTCAAAAGTGTATCAAGATTTTATTCCAGATTCACATGCAATACCTTATGTTTATGCAGAAGCCACAATTTTACCTGCAGCAGTTAGTTATTTTCGAATGCAAGCTGGCCAACATTTTTTAACGGATGTTATGTTAGGATACACTTTAGGAGCTTTGGCAGGTTATTATATTTCTGAACTACATAAAAAGAAAAATGAATCTATTTCTTTTCAGCCAATTATAGAGCAAAATTTTTATGACACTTCCTTTCTTTTTTATTAAATTGAAAATCAATACTTTTGATACTAATTATTTAATGATAATTCAATGATAAAAAAAATCTCCATTTTTAGTGTTCTTTTTCTAATTTTAGGTGGGTCTATTTTTTATTTTTCAGCAACAAAACTTCAGAAAAATAAAATAAAGCATTTCGTTTATCATAATTTAGGAATTTTAGAATCCGATTGGAACATCAATATAAAGAAAAAGGAGAACGAATATATCGCGAATTTCGATTCGCCAACTTTATTAATCGACGATGTATATTCTTCCATGGAAGGTCCATATACCTATAAAAAAACAATGCTAAATAAAAATGAAGATGCTCTTTATTGGATTCATCAATTTGAGGCAAAAGCAAACAGTACCAATAATAAAAAAGGAAATTCTAACGATTTTATTTGTCACGTAAACTTATATCATAGTACTGTAGAACATTTTTCGAGAATGGGTTTTCAAGACAGAATTGGCGCGCAAAAAGAATCGCAATTAATTACCTTAACCACTGGTGGTTTAAATGTTAAGTTTCCAAAAGGTTTTGGATATCCTGTCTATTCTAATGAAAAAATATTATTGGGTTCTCAGGCTTTAAATTTAAATGATAAAAATGATTGGTTTAATGTAAATTACAACTTTAAAATACATTATTCCAAAGAAAATCCGAAGACTATAAAACCATTATATATGAAATATTTGGTTTTAACCTTGCCTTATAAAGACGAAGCAAAACCACAATTTAAAACTTCGATTGACAATTTACCAGAGTACGTTGTTTGTGCTGGTGCCAATAGCAACTCCAGACACGAAAGCGTGAATGAAAAAGGCGAAAACATTACTGCTTTTTGGAAAGTTCCTGTTGGAAAACACATTTACTCTAGTGATGTAACCAATTTATTGGCACTTAATAAAGAAGAAACCATGCATTATATAAATGTTCATGTACATCCTTATGCAACAAATTTAGCTTTGGTAGATGCCACAACAAATACAGTTATTTTCGAATCGATAATTACAAATGCACAGCATAAAAAAGGTATAAAAAATATTACCTCTTTTTCTTCTGAAGAAGGTGTTGTTTTATATCCAGACCATAAATATAAAATGAAACTGACTGTAAATAATACAACCAAAGAAGAAATAGATATGATGGGAAGTTTCTTCGTATATTTTTACGACAAAGAGTTTGACGAGAAATTAAAGTCAGAAATTTAATAATTTCTAATTTGAAAATAAATTATACCCACCGAATTTTTGGATTAGACATTGTAAGAGCAACTGCAATTTTGTTGGTCGTATTTTCTCACATGAGATGGATTATGCCCAATCTTCCTAAAATAATAGAACAAGTTTTAAGTATTTTTGGAGTTCTGGGAGTCGAAATTTTCTTTGTTTTAAGCGGTTTTTTAATTGGTAAGATTCTATTGAATGATTTTTTAAAAGATAATTATAATTTTAACTCCGTAAAATATTTCTGGAAAAGAAGATGGTTTAGAACGTTACCAAATTACTTTCTTATTTTAATTATTAACATTTTTATTTCTAAATTAATTCAACAAGAATTACCAAATTCTCTTTGGAAATATTTTTTCTTTTTACATAATTTTTCTTCTGAATTACCTCCCTTTTTTATGGAATCTTGGAGTTTATCCATAGAAGAATTTACGTATTTATTATTGCCTTTTTCTTTACTTCTTTTATCATTTTTAAAATTAAAAACTCTAAAAATTATACAATTTAGAAATTGTATTTTACTTTTGCTATTGCTGTTTTTTGTATCAAAAGTAGTTTATCATTTTTCGTTGGAAAACGAGAGTGTTGTTTTTTGGAACATCAACCTTAGAACTACTGTAATTTATAGAATTGATGCTATTTTTTATGGTGTTTTAGCTTCTTACTTTTATATAACTAAAAAAGAAAAATGGTATCAATTTTCTAATATTTTTTTAATATTTGGATTTTTAGTTCTTGGAGTTATTCATACTTTAATTGCTATTGGAATTTTAAATTTTACCGATAATTTATTTTTCTGGAATGTACTTTATTTACCAATAATTTCGATATCAATTGCATTTATGATTCCTTATTTTACAAAAATAAAAACAGCTACAAAATGGATTTTAAACCCCATCTCTTTTATAAGTATTACTTCTTATGCTATTTATTTACTGCATAATTCCGTTGTTTTACATTTAATGAAACATTATTATCCTGTTGAAAATTTATCAACAAACAGTATTGTATTCTATTGTTTTATATATCTTTTAATTACATTAATTTTATCTTATGTTTTGTATCGTTTTTTCGAAAAACCAATGACAGATTTAAGAGAAAATAATTCCAAAAAATATTCTAATGAGCTTTAAAATCGGCTTTAAATTAATTTTTATATTTTTTATTTTGATGTTTTTTTCTTGTGAAAATTCTTCGAAAAAAGTTCCTATAATTAGTAATACATTCAATATTCATAAAGCCGAAATCGATGCTTTTCAGTTTAGAAATCAATTTAATGAAGCCTTTGATTTTTATTCTCTAAAGGGAAATGTGCATCTGGTAAACTTTTTCTTTACAACCTGTAAAACAATTTGCCCAATGATGGAAATTCCTTTAAATGATTTGGCTGAAAACAATGCTGATGTAAAATTTATCTCTTTCACCATTGACCCTGAGAATGATACGATTCCTGTTTTAAAAGAATATTACGACCGTACAAAAAGTACAAATAGAATATTTTTAAGAGGTACACAAAAAGAACTTTCAAAAATAGCAACATATTATTTAAGTTCTATTAGCAATAAAGATAATGAAATTTTATATCACACCAGTTATGTAATTTTATTGGACAAAAAAATGCAAATTAGGGGACTGTATAATTCTTTAGATAAAGACGATTTGACTTTTTTAAAGGAAGATATTCTTATTCTCTTAAAAGAGTAAATTTAGATAAAACAAATTTTGGGTAAAAAAAATCCCAAATCAATAAAATTTGATTGGGATTTAATTAAAGTTGTTAAGTTAAATTTAGCTTCTAAACTTATTGTTGGTTATGATAGATTTTAATTTTTGTTTCAAGTCTCTACCTGTATCATAAATCATTTGTTCGTTACTAGGAAAAGGAACTACTTTTAAGCGAATTAAATCTAAAAAAGAAGATTCTAAAGCTCTTTTATCGCCTTTGTAATTTGCATAAATATGCTGAAAAACAAACTCGCTGGTAATAGGATAAGTATCTATAACCTGTTTCGATTTAAAATCTATATATTTTACTTGCCCTGTTACTTTTGCCGATTTAAATTGTGTAAATTGATACAGCTCACAACGTACTTTTACAAGTTTATCTACTTTAATTTTTTTACCATTTTTGTCTAATACTTGATCTCCATTTTTATCTAAAAGATATTTTGTACCATCTTTTACCTCTTTTTCTTTAACAAATTCTTTTTCTCTTACTTGTTCTGGAGAAACTTGAATATTTCTTAGGTTTAATTCTAAACCAAAATCATAGTTTATTTTTTTGTCTTTTGTGCTATGATATACAGTCCATAAATCGTTTAAACCATAGGTATTAAAATTTAATAAATCTTCTTCGAGTCTTTTTGGTACAACTTTTTGTGTTTTATTTTTCATAGAAACAAACACAAAATCTAAACCTCTTTCACGCGATATATTCATTAACCTTCTTACATCTTTAAAATTAGGATTTATTCTTTCTATATATTCTAAATCTGAATAGGCGTTTCTATAATCGAATTTATTATCTGCATTAAAGTATTTTTTGGCTTTTGCGTATAAATAGTCCGATAGTTTTTCTTTGGTAGCTATAATATAATCGTCGTAATTTTTAAATTGAAAATTTGCATTTCTATTTTCTTCTAAAATTCTTAATGGCAACAATGGTTTTAAAATTTCTTGTCTTCTTTTTAGGTTTTCGTATAATTCGTAAACAGTTTCTATATTTTCTGGATTATTATCTTTCTTTAAATAGGAAATTCTTGCCAAATCTCTAGATGTTGCTTTGGCAAAAGCTTCTTCTAAAATTAAAATATAAGGCTGGTTGCTTTTTTTTGTTTTATTTTTTTGAAGTTTACTTATTGCTAAATCAATGCCTTTATCATAATTTCCACTAGCAACAGCTTTTTGTGTTTTTTTTACTCCTCCACAAGAAATTAGTAAAAAAACAAATGTTGTTAAAAATATAATTTTCTTCATAATTAAAATGTTTAAACAATTCGTTTTCAATTAATGTGCCATATTTGGCTTCCTTCAATATTTTTTTATACATTAAAACGGAAATGCATTACATCTCCATCTTTTACAATATATTCTTTCCCTTCTACTCTCATTTTACCAGCTTCTTTCACTTTTGCTTCCGAACCATAAGTAACATAATCTTCGTAAGAAATAGTTTCGGCTCTAATAAAGCCTTTTTCGAAATCTGTATGAATAACGCCTGCTGCTTGTGGTGCAGTTGCTCCAATAGGAATGGTCCAAGCTCTTACTTCTTTTACACCTGCAGTAAAATAGGTTTGTAAATTTAATAATTTGTATGCAGAACGTACCAAACGTGAAACTCCAGCTTCTTCTAAACCAATGTCTGCCAAAAACATTTGACGCTCTTCATAATCGTCTAACTCTGTAATATCTGCTTCTGTACCTACTGCCAACACAATAACTTCCGCATTTTCATCTTTTACAGCTTCTCTTACTTTTTCTACATAATTGTTTCCAGAAACTGCAGATTTTTCATCAACATTACAAACATATAAAACTGGTTTTAAAGTAATAAATTGTAAAGGTTCTACAAATTCTAATTCTTTTTCAGAAAAATCTAAAGTCCTTACAGATTGTCCTTTTAATAAAGTTTCTTCAACTTTTAATAAAACAACTAATTCTGCTTGTGCTTCTTTATTTCCTGTTTTTGCAGTTCTTTTTACTCTTTCTAATCTTTTTTGAACCGTTTCTAAATCTTTTAGTTGCAACTCAATATCAATCGTTTCTTTGTCTCTAACTGGGTCTATTGAATTATCTACATGAATAATATTGTCGTTATCGAAACATCTTACCACATGTAAAATGGCATCAGTTTCACGAATATTTGCCAAAAATTGGTTTCCCAATCCTTCTCCTTTACTTGCTCCTTTTACCAAACCAGCAATATCTACAATCTCTACAGTTGCAGGTAAAACACGTTCTGGATTTACCAATTCTTCTAGTTTTTCTATTCTTTTATCTGGTACATTTACAACTCCTAAATTAGGTTCTATCGTACAAAAAGGAAAGTTGGCACTTTGTGCTTTTGCATTTGATAAACAGTTAAATAAAGTTGATTTTCCAACGTTTGGTAATCCTACAATTCCGGCTTTCATTATATATGTATTATCTTCGAAAGGTCTGTTTTACTTAAAATTAAGTTAACTTTCTTAAAATTTTCAGAATGCAAAGATAATACTTTGTTAAACTTAAACAGACTTTTATTTAGAAATATAGAATTGAGCTACTTTCCCCTAAAATAAAAATCAATGAGCCCAAAATTACGTATCTCTTTGTTGTTATTCTTGTTAAGTTTAGCAACATTCTCTCAGACAATTACTGGAAAGGTAGTTTCAGAAAACTCTTTAAAACCTATAGAAAATGTTTCGATAGCAACCAATTTAAAAACAGGAACCACAACCAACCCATTTGGAAAATATACACTCAATTTAAATAATGTTGAAACAATAACCTTTTCTTTCTTAGGGTATTCCACAAAAACACTTTCTAAAAAACAGTTAATTGCACTTAATTATCGGGTGAGTTTAGCTGAGTCTGTTAATCAATTAGACGAAATTCAATTAAACCTTGCAACGATTTCTTTGGATTCTTTATTAATAAAGTCTGAAAAAAGCATGAAAGAAAACTTTCTAAAAGAAACAACAAAACAAGAAATATATGCTATTGAGAGCCAGAAAATGGATTTTAAAAAATTAGATGTAGCATTAAAATCTAGCTCTATATTAAGTAGAAAAAAAAGAAAATTGGCAGAAAAAGATTTAGAAGAATTTTCTAAAAACCTACAAAAAAGAAAACCAGAGTTTTCATCGGAATATAAAACGATTGTAAAATCTAGAACTATTTATGAGCCAAAAGTAAAAAAAACACTTACTTTTTACATTCCAGATTCCATACAAGGTTACAACAAAGCAAATATTGGAGCAGGAATAACCGTTAAAAACATCAGTAAAAGACTTCAAAATATCGTTTTAAAACATTTAAATAAAGAAAAAACCTATAAAGTAAAATCGGGTTGGTTTAAGGTAGAAGATTCTTTATCATTAAAAAAAGTAATCGAAAAAAACGATTCTATCGAAAAAAGTAACAGTTTTAGTAATGTAAGAATTTCAGATTTTTTAATGCATACAAATAAAGAAAGTACTTTTTTTAATAAAGATGCGCAGCATAACTTTTTTAATAGAAAATATTACAACCATCATCTAGAAAAAAACGAGTTTTTAGGATCTTCTAAATATTATGTAATTTCTTTTGAACCCAGAAAATCGAAAGCAAAATATGCAGGTAAAATTTACATTAATGCTTCTGATTTTTCAATAAAAAAAATAGCCTATAAATTTGCTACTGGAAAACGTGGAGAACACTTAAATCTTAGATTTTTATTTGGGGTTAAGTTTTCAGAAAATAAAAACTCAGTTACTTTATTTTACGAAAAAAACGAATCTGGAAAAATCTATCTTTCTTACTATTATAAAACAAAAACAAGCTATGCTTATGTAAACAGACCTATAAAATTTATAGAAAATACAAAGGAAAGAGAAAAAGTGAAATTTAACATAAAAGTGGAAGTAAATATTTCTGATACTGAGGAAATCTTACTAAAAGAACCCACAATAATTGATGCTTCAAAAATAAAAACTTTCAAGAAAGAAGATTTAAAAAAGAGAACAACCTATTTATCAAAAGAAAAATATGAAAATTCTCCCTGGAAAAACAGAACTAAAATTAAAGAATATTTGCAAAAGTATTAAGCAACAAAAATCCCGAATTTTATTTCGGAATTATTTTGTCTTATTTCTTGAGTCTAAACATTATTCTGTTTACTCTTTACTCTTAATTCTTAATTCTTAATTCTTAATTCTTAATTCTAAAAATCAAAAAATTAATCGTTATGCATAAATTTTTGTTTCGCTAAGAGCTCTTCTTCAGTCTCTACATTATCGTCATCTGGTACACAACAATCTACAGGACAAACTGCAGCACACTGTGGCTCTTCATGGAAACCTTTACATTCTGTACATTTATCTGCAACAATGTAATAAATTTCGTCGGAAATTGGTTCTTGATCTTCATCAGCATTTTTAGCTTTTCCATTTGGTAAAACTACATTTCCGCTTAAATCTGTTCCATCTGAATATTTCCAATCGTCTGCTCCTTCGTAAATTGCTGTATTTGGGCATTCTGGTTCACAAGCCCCACAATTTATACATTCATCTGTTATTATAATTGCCATAATTTTCTTTTCTAATTTGTACCTTTGCAGTTGCAAAAATAACGCCAAAATAAGTTACAACCAAAATAAATGGATAGTATTCAAAATAGAATTACTGCTTTTGCCAAATTAGGCACTTTTTTAAGTCAGTTTTCGCAAGAAAAAGTAGCAAAAAAAGAGAATATCGAACACAACGATTTATTTTTTGATGGCTTTAAACATCAATTAAAAATAGCACAAGAAAACAACTCTTGGTTTACCAAAGAAAACTTATTATTCTCTTTAGAAAGTTGGTCTAAAACTCTAACTAAAAGCAATTTAGAGAAATGGATTTTTAATAATAATTTAAAAATTAAAACTCCAAAAACAGTTGCGATTGTTATGGCAGGGAATATTCCTTTGGTTGGTTTTCATGATTTTTTATCGGTTTTAATCTCTGGACATTCTGTTTTAGTAAAACAATCTTCTGGCGATAAACATATATTGCCTTTTTTAGCTAAGTATTTAGAATATGTTGAAGAAGAATTTAAAGGAAACATTACTTTTACAGAAGAAAAATTAGAAAATTTCGATGCCGTAATTGCAACTGGAAACGATAATACAGCGCGTTATTTCGAATATTATTTCAAAGATAAACCAAATATTATTAGAAAAAGTAGGAACTCTGTAGCAGTTTTAAAAGGAAACGAAACTGAAGAAGATTTACAAAAATTAGCTGACGATGTTTTTACCTATTTCGGGTTAGGTTGTAGGTCTGTTTCTAAAATTTATGTTCCAAAAAACTATGATTTTAATAACTTTTTTAACGGAATGTATGTTAAAAAAGACATAATAGAAAATGCGAAATATGCGAATAATTACGATTATAATAAGGCTGTGTATTTAATGAGTGAGTTCGATTTGTTAGAAAACGGTTTTTTAATGATTAAGGAAGATAAGAGTTACTCCTCTCCTATTGCTACTGTTTTTTATGAATATTACGATAATGAAATAGATCTAAAAATAAAATTATACGAAGATAAAGATAAGATACAATGCATTGTTGCAAAAGACTTCATAGAAAATGAAGTTGATTTTGGTGAAACTCAAAATCCGCAATTGTGGGATTATGCTGATGGTATAAATACATTGCAATTTTTATCGGAAATTTAATATAATAGCAAAGAGGCAAAGTTGCAGAGTTACAAAGTTTAACTTTTGCAACTCTGCAACTTTGAAACTCTGCAACTTTGAAACTTTGAAACTTTGAAACTTAAGAAATGAAAAAACACAATTTTAGTGCAGGACCTTGTATTCTGCCTCAAGAAGTTTTACAAAAAGCATCTGAAGCAATTCTAAATTTTAATAACGATAATTTATCGTTAATAGAAATTTCTCACAGAAGTAAACCTTTTGTAGAAGTTATGGAAAAAGCCAGAAGTTTGGCTTTAGAATTGTTAGGTTTAAAAAATAAAGGCTACAAAGCATTGTTTTTACAAGGTGGTGCTAGTATGGAATTTTTAATGGTTGCTTACAATTTATTAAACAAAAAAGCAGCGTATTTAAACACAGGAACTTGGTCTTACAAAGCTATTAAAGAAGCAAAACATTTTGGAGAATTGGTAGAAGTTGCTTCTTCTAAAGACAACCATTTTTCTTACATTCCTAAAGGATATTCGATTCCTGAAGATGCAGATTATTTTCACTGTACAAGTAACAATACAGTTGCAGGAACGCAAATGAAAGAATTTCCAGAAACGAATGTTCCTTTGGTTTGTGACATGAGTTCCGATATTTTTTCTCGTCAATTAGATTTCGAAAAATTCGATTTAATTTATGCTGGAGCACAAAAAAATATGGGACCTGCAGGAACAACTTTGGTTATTATTAAAGAAGAAATCCTTGGAAAAGTAGAAAGACACATTCCATCAATGCTAAATTATCAAGTTCATATCGATAAAGATAGCATGTTTAATACACCTGCAGTTTTTCCTGTGTATGTTTCGATGCTAACTTTGCAATGGTTAAAAGATTTAGGAGGAATTCCGTTTATTGAAGAAGTAAACAACAAAAAAGCTGCTCTTTTATATGCTGAAATTGATAGAAATCCTCTTTTTAAAGGAATGGTAACAAAAGAAGATAGAAGTATTATGAATGCAACTTTTACGTTAACGGATGAATCTTTAACAGAAAAATTCGACAAAATGTGGGTAGCAGCAGGAATTAACGGATTAAATGGACACAGAAGTGTTGGAGGTTACAGAGCAAGTATGTACAATGCTTTGCCATTATACAGTGTACAGGCTTTAGTAGATGTAATGCAAGAATTAGAAAAATCCCATCTTTAATTCTTCCTTAAGGGAAGAAAACTGCTGTGGGTATATTAAAAGAATAAATTAAATTATAAATAAAACTCCTTCCCTTTGGGAAGGTTGGCATGGAATGAAAATATTAGCAAACGACGGATTATCAAAAAGTGGAATAGACGCTTTAGAAAAAGAAGGTTTTGAGGTTTTAAATACGAAAGTAGCTCAAAATCAATTAGAAAATTACATAAACGAACACAACATAGATGCACTTGTAGTAAAGAGTTTAACAGAAGTTCGAGACGATTTAATTGACGAATGTCCATCTTTAAAACTCATCGCTTTTGCAGGTGTTGGCATGGACACAATAGATGTAGATTATGCGATTGATAAAGGTCTACACGTAATTAATGCACCTGAATCTTCTACAATTTCTGTGGCAGAAATGGTATTTGCACATCTTTTTGGAATGGCAAGATTTCTTCATTCTGCCAATAGGGAAATGCCTTTAGAAGGAGATTCTAGATTTAGAGAATTAAAAAAAGCGTATTCTAATGGAACAGAATTGCGTGGTAAAAAATTAGGAATTATTGGTTTTGGAAGTATTGGACAAGAAGTGGCGAAAATTGCCATCGGAATTGGAATGGAAGTAATTGCAATGGACGAAAATATGGATTCTGAAAGCATTACATTAGATTTTTTTAATGGACAAAAAGTAAATTTTAATATTGAAATGAGTTCTAAAGAAGAATTATTAAAAGAAGCAGATTTTATTACAATTAACGCTCCAGACCAAGATGGTTATATAATTGATGCCAATGAAATCGAAGAAATGAAAGATGGTGTTGGAATCATAAACACATCTAGAGGAGGAAATTTAAATGAAGTCGCTTTGGTTAATGCCATAAAAGATGGAAAAATACAATTTGCTGGCTTAGATGTTTTTGAAAGCGAACCTACCCCAGAAATTCAGTTATTAATGAATCCAGATTTGTCTTTATCTCCACACATTGGAGCTGGCACCAATGAAGCTGAAGAAAGAGTTGGTGTAGAAATTGCAAATCAAATTATAAAACTTTTAAAATAAGTTGGCAATTGTAAAACCTTTTAAAGCAGTAAGAGCTACAAGAGATAAAGTTGCGATGGTTTCTTCGAAATCGTACGAAATTTATACTCCAGAAATGTTGTATTCTAAATTAGCCTTTAATCCTTTTACATTTTTACACGTAGTTAATCCTGGTTATAAATATCATAAGCAAGATATTACAGAAGAATTACGATTTAAATTGGTACATAACAGGTATTTAGAATTTAAAGAAAATAACGTCTTTCAAAAAGATAGCTTGCCTGCTTTTTATATTTACGAGAAAATAACTCCTACTAATACTTTCTGTGGTATTATTGCTGCAGTTTCTGTGGAAGATTATCATAATAATGTGATAAAAAAACACGAAGGAACGCTTAAGAAAAGAGAGTTACTGTTCGAAAATTATCTAAAAAATACAGGTTTTAATGCAGAACCTGTATTGCTAACATATCCTGATAATGATGAAATTACAGCCATCATTAAAAAATACAAACAACAAAGAGCAGAATACGAGTTTTCTACAACCGATAAAGATTTACACCTACTTTGGGTAGTAAATGATGCAAATGATATTGAAAAAATAACAGAAGCTTTTAAAGATGTGGAAACATTATATATTGCTGATGGGCACCACAGGTCTACATCTTCTTGTTTGTTGGCACAAAGGTTGGCGAGGGAAAACTCAAATCATACAGGAGAAGAAGATTATAACTTTTTTATGAGTTATTTGTTGCCAGAAAGTAATTTGAAAATCTATGAATTTAATCGTTTTATAAAAGATTTAAATGGTTTAACTGCGGATGAATTTCTAATTGAATTGGACACCTTTTTCAGAATTGAAAATCGAAAACAAGAACTCTACAAACCAAAAGAAAAACACCATTTTAGTATGTACTTAAATGGAGAGTTTTATGCGTTGTATTTGCGAAAATCTATCTATAATTTTACAGATGCTTTAAGTAAATTAGATGCTCAAATTTTATATTCCACAGTTTTAAAACCAATTTTAGGAATAGAGGATATTAGAAACGACTCTAAAATTGTATACTCTCAAGATAAATCGGATAGTTTAGAGTTAAAAACAAAAGTAGATGCTGGCGATTTTAAAGTGTCTTTTGGAATGTTACCAACCAATATTAATGAGTTGAAAGAAATTGTAGATTCCGATTTGTTAATGCCTCCAAAAACCACTTATATCGAGCCTAAATTAAGAAGTGCATTAACAATTTATGAGTTTTAACTATTTAGAATTTTAAAGTAAAACTATTGAATATCGTCAGTTCGAGTGATTTCGATTTTTCATCGGAATTGTATCGAGAACATTTTTAACGCAAAATTTTAATTCAAAAAAACAGAATGAACATCAAAGAAAATTTAAAAAATATACATAATAACATTCCTGAAAACGTAACCTTAGTTGCAGTTTCTAAAACCAAACCTGTTGCAGATCTACAGGAAGCTTATAATGCTGGTCAGCGTGTTTTTGGCGAGAATAAGATTCAGGAAATGGTAGAGAAATTTGAGGTTTTACCCAAAGATATAAAATGGCACATGATTGGTCATTTACAAAGTAATAAGGTAAAATATATGGCTAATTTTGTAGATTTAATTCATGGAGTTGATAAGTTTTCAACATTAAAAGAAATTAACAAACAAGCCCAAAAACACGATAGAATTATCAACTGTTTGTTACAAGCGAAAATTGCAAAAGAAGACACTAAATTCGGATTGTCTTTTGAAGATATTGAGGAAATCCTAAATTCATCAGAATTAAAAGATTTAGAAAACATAAAAATTGTTGGGTTTATGGGAATGGCTACATTTACAGACAACCAAGAGCAATTAAATGAAGAATTTTCAGCATTAAACACCTTTTTTGAAGTACAAAAACTAAAAACTGTTTCTAAAAACTGCCAATTAAACACCCTTTCTATGGGGATGAGTGGAGACTATCAATTGGCAATTGAAAATGGAAGTACGATGATTCGTGTAGGAAGTTCTATCTTTGGCAGTAGAAATTATAATTAATAAATTTCCCCGATAAAAAAACGATTTGTACGCAATATTAGACATTGAAACAACTGGAGGTAAGTTTAACGAAGAAGGCATTACAGAAATTGCTATCTATAAATTTGACGGACATACTATTGTAGACCAGTTTATTAGCTTGGTAAATCCTGAAAAGGAAATTCAGAAATTTGTAGTAAAACTAACAGGTATTAACAATACCATGTTAAAAAATGCACCAAAATTTTACGAAGTTGCCAAAAGAATTATAGAAATTACCGACAATTGTACGCTGGTTGCCCACAACACTTCTTTCGATTATCGAATTTTAAGCACAGAATTCGAACGTTTAGGCTACGATTTTAACAGAAATACATTGTGTACTGTAGAATTGAGTCAGGCTTTAATTTTAGACCAACCTTCTTACAGCTTAGGAAAACTAACCAAATCTTTGGGAATTCCTATGACAGATAGGCACAGAGCTTCTGGAGATGCGTTGGCAACTGTACAATTATTTAAGTTGCTATTAGAAAAAGATGTTCAAAAAAATATCATTCAGAATTCTGTAAAATATTACAATCGCAGCATAGAGAAAGACAAACATCAAAAATTAATAGATTCCACAGCCAAAGTAATGGGAGTTTTTTACGTACACGATTCCGAAGGAAAAGTAATTTATTTAGGACGTGGAAAAAATATAAAAGCAGAAGTAAATAGGTTATTTTTAAAAGACACAAAAAGGTCTATTAAAATTCAAGATAGAGTAAATTCAATATCATTTGAAAAAACTGGTAATGAACTTTTTACACGCTTAAAATATTATATAGAGTTGGAAGCTTTATCACCAAAATATAATTTTAAGAAAAAGAGAAAACCTTTTCATCAAAATTTTAATAATAATGATTTTATTATAATCGATAAAGGAAGAGAAATTGAAGAACATGCTGTTATCTTAATAGAAAATAACGAAGTTTTTGGCTATGGTTACACGAATTTGGCATACCAAGAAAATAAATTAGACATTTTAAAAAAAGTACTTACTCCAATTGAAAATAAGGAATTAGCCAAAACAATTATTAAAAATTATTTGAATAAAAATAAGGTTCAAAAAATTATTCGATTGTAATCTTTCTTATTAAAAATAAAGATATCTTAAAAAATATTTTAACTATTGTTTTAAGAATTCCGACTAAGCTTATATTGAAAAAAAATTCTTAAATATAAATTGTGTATTTCTCCAATATACGAAAAAGAAGTATTTAACAATCTCAAGATTTATTCTTGATATTTTTTTTGAAAATCAATAATTTGTGAATTTTATTTTATAGTTTAGCAATTGTCAAAATTATGAACTTAGATTTACTTATATTAGAATTCCAGAAAAAAGACGTAAAAGCGTACGAAAAACTATACAATATGTATTGTAATAGTATTTCTGGAGTAGTGAACAACATTGTTAAAAATGATGATGTCTCACAAGAAATTACACAAGATGTTTTTATAAAAGCTTGGAATAACTCAGCTTCTTACTCTTCCAAAAAAGGCCGTTTTTTCACATGGATACTTAACATTGCAAGAAATGCTGCGATTGATTATACACGTTCTAAAAAATATAAACAGTCTAAAAAAAACCTTAACTCCGATTTTTTCGTAGATATATTAGAGACGAGTCGAAGTTTAGATAATTCTACAGATGCCATTGGTTTAAAAGAATTCGTTACCAAGTTAGGTAATAAATGTAAAAGAGTCATAGAATTGCTTTATTTTAAAGGATTCACTCAAAAAGAAGCATCAGAAGAATTAGAAATGCCAATTGGTACTATAAAAACAAGAAATAGAAATTGTATAGGCGAATTACGTACTATGCTTGGAGTTTAAATAAATGAATATAAAAGAATACATAGCATCAGGAATTTTAGAACTGTACATTGCAGGTTCGCTCTCTGAAAAAGAGAATGAAGAAGTGCATGCTGCAATTCAAGAAAACCCAGAGTTGTTAACAGAAGTGTTATCAATAGAAAATGCGATTGTAAAACTTACAGCAGCAGCTTCTAAAAAAGATGCTTCTTATTTATTTACAACCATAAAAAGAGAAATTGATGGCAAAGAGACCAAAGTAGTTTCAATCTCTAAACCAAAGAATAATTGGTTACAATATACTGGTTGGGCTGCTTCCATTCTTATTGGAAGTGCTTTAATTTGGTCTATTTCAAAAAACAACCAATTAAAAGAACAAATCGCTACAGAAAAAGAACAGTTAGAAGAGCAGATAGATAAAGCTTCTAATAATTTAGCTGAAGCAGAAAAGTTAATTACAATTTTTAGAGATAAAGATATTATTTCTGTACCTCTGGCTGGACAAAAGGTTTCGCCAAACTCGTATGCAAAAGTTTATTGGGATAAGAAAACGAACAGTATTTATTTAGATGCAAAAGGCTTACCAGATCCACCAAAAGGAAAAGTGTACCAAGTTTGGTCTTTAAAATTAAGTCCTTTAACACCAACAAGTTTAGGAACTATAGAAACATTTACAGCAGATGCTAATAAGATATTTACCATAGAAAACACAAACGATTCAGAAGCATTTGGTATTACTTTAGAGCCTGCAGGTGGTAGTGAATCTCCTACTCTAGAGCAATTATATACTTTGGGTGCAGTTACAGCAGCTCCATAGAATTCACATAAATTATATATAAAAACCTCACTTTTTAGTGAGGTTTTTTTTTGCGATATTTAGATTTTAAAAATTTAACGATGTTATTTGAATCCAACTATAAATTAATGATATTAAAACGTTTGTTCTTATTTACACTGCTTACAATATTTTCATTCTTAAAAAGTAGTGCTCAAAATCAAAAAAAATATATCTATTATTTACATGGACGAATTATTGAAGTACAAGGAAAAAATGCTGTAAGTAACGTATATGGAAAATATGAATTTGATAATATTATAAAGGCTTTAAACAATAAAACCGATAGTATTATAGCTGTTATAAGAAATAATAATGTAGATCATATAGAATACGCTAAAAAAGTTTCTAAGCAAATTAATCGTCTTGTAGAAAAGGGTGTAAAACCAAACAACATAACTGTTATAGGAGCTTCAAAAGGAGCAATAATTGCGAGTTATGTTGCGACTATCAATAAAAATTATATCAATTATGTTTTACTTGCTGGTAATAATAATTATCAAGAAAACAATAGAAATTGGAAGTTTCACGGTCAAGTACTTTGTATTTATGAAATTTCAGATACAATTGCTGGTAAAAACTATGATTATTGGCAAAATAAAGAGAATTTAACTACTAAGTTTGAGCAAATAGCGTTAAAAACAAATCTAGGACATGGTTTTCTATACAAACCTATAAATGCTTGGTTAAAACCGACGAAAAAATGGATTAAGAATCAAAAAATATAAATTAAAAAAATGCCTACCACATTGCTGTGATAGACACTTCATCCAACTAAAATTAACCAAACAAACATGGTTAAAATTTTAAATATTTTTAAAATTGATATTTAATCGATGCTTTTGCAAAAAATGGTGTTCCTGGTGTAAAATGAATTTCTTCTACAGAGGTTGTTTCATTTTGTAGTCTAGACTCTGTTGCAAATTGTGTTTCATTCCAATCTACATCGAAAATATTTTGAATTGCCAAACCTAGCGTAATATCTTTCATTTTATAATTGATGTTAAAATCGGATACGAAATAACCTTCTGCAACTATAGAATTGTCTTCATTTGCTGGTCTATCATCTATATATCTGTAACGTAAACCTCCAGAGAAATTACCTAAATTATTAAAAGACAAACCTCCTGCCATTGTAAAATCTGGCGCTAAAGGAATAAAATCTTCTCCACTAGCATTTTCTAAACTTCTTGCCCTTGTAAATGTAGCATCTGTATCTAAATATAACCAATCTGTAAACTGATAACGAATACCTAAGTCGAATCCAAAACGCTCCGATTTTCCTGATGGCTCTACAATTCCTGCATCTCCAACGTACACAAATTCTTCTTCCGAAAATAAATACCAAGCAGCAGTGTTTAACACTAAATTATTTGTGGGTTTCCAAATATTTCCAAAATCTAAACCATAGGCTCTTGGCAATACTTTATCTGCATTTTGTTGTAAAACGACTCTTGTATCGTTTGAATGAAAGCCAATTCCCGATTTTAAAAACCATTGTAAATTATCGTTTTGAGTGTATAAAAAGTTTAATTTCGGGTTTATAATTGCTTTCGTTTTTGTTAGTGTTTTATAAGTTGGGGTTAGAGCATTATTATAAAGAAATTTAAAATAATCTAAACGTACAGCTGGCGATATTTTAAATTTACCAATCTCAAATTCTGAGTTAAAGAATGCATACATATTCGTTTGTTTTACATCTCCTAATTGAATTCTTTCTAATATTTCTTTTCTGTTTTTAGTTCTTGATAACTCTACATCGTTTATTAAATCGTAACGTAAACCTGCTCCTTTTGTAAATTTCACCTCAACATCTCCAAATTCTTTATTCGAAATTATTTGAGCATTTGCTCCAAAAATATCTCTATTTTCGAACTGTTTTATTTGATCTCCATTTACTGGATCTTCTAAGAAAAAAGTGAAGTTAGAGAACAACTCAAAATTATATTTCGAGTAAAAAACATTACTTTTTAGAATAGATTCGTTGGATAAAGTTTTATGAAACTGAACATTAAAATTGGTTCTACTTGTGTTACCTCCCTCTGTATCGTCAATTGCACCAAACCTGCCTATATTTCCGTTTGCAACTTCTCTTTCTGGAATTTGCCCAGAAGCATCCCAACTACTTGTAAAATGAGAAGCTGTTAAGGTAATTCTATCTTTTCCATTTAAAAATGCACTGTATTTTCCAAAAATATTTAATCTGGTAAAATTTTGAGGCGACTCAAAAGGTCCATCTGTAGCAATATATTCTATTGCGACATAAGCGTTTTCATCTTTTTTAGATTCTAAAAGATTAAACATTCCTAACATTCTTTTCGAATTAAATTGTCCTGCTTCAAAAGAAATTACATTTTTATTTATGCTGCTTTTTGTAGAAAAGTCTACATACCCAGCTGTATTAAAATCACCTTGGTTCGCATAATAAGGTCCTTTACCGAAGTTGATATTCTTTATGGTTTCTGGAATGATAAAGTGTAAATCGCTATAACCTTGTCCATGTGCGTGAGAAACCAAGTTTATTGGCATTCCATCTACAGAAAGTGTAATATCTGTTCCATGATCTACATCGAAACCACGCAAAAACATTTGTTCTGCTTTTCCTCCACCTGCATGTTGTCCAATAATTAAACCTGGAACTTTTCTTAAAATTTCTTGTGAAGAATTCACAGGGTTTACACTTAAATCTACCTTTGCAATGGTTTGTAATGCATTTATTTCTTTTCTTAAAACCATTTCTTCTAATTGAAAAACTTTCGTTTGCAACTGAATACTAAAGTTCGTAAAACTCTCTTTCGTTAATGTTATTTCTTTTTTTTGATATCCTAAAATTCCTATTTGAATTGTATTTCCAATAGTTGTATTGTCTAATACAAAACGCCCGTTTAAATCTGTATGTGTATGCGAATTAGAATTCGAATTATATACGTAAGCATTTTCAATAGGTTCGTTAAATGCATCTAAAACTCTACCTTTTAATTGTTGACTGTAAGTATTTACACAAAAAACAACTGAAAAAAATATGATTAATTGATTTTTCATTTCTAATTTTTTAAATTTTTTTGCGAATTTAAATACTTTTTAGTTCTTTTTCAACTAAAGGACCCAATTCATATACTGCTCCAAGTAACTCTTTTTTTATTTTCGAAGCCTCTTCTTCTCTACCATTTGCTTTTAAAATATAAGCAGTGTGTAACATTGCTTCTGGTTCGAAGGTTTTATTAATTACATAATTTTCAGAAATTTGTAAAGCTTTTTCTTTTTCACCATTTTTATACAGAGACCAAGCTAATAAATCGTAAGATTGTGCTGTTGGTCTTTCACTAATTTCTTGCTGCGCAATTGTTAATGCTTTCTCTTTACTTTTGGCATCTTCTGCATATAATAAAACATCGTATTTATGGTACATAACTCCATAATTTGTATCTTTTACTTTTAATAAATACAAAGCAATTTCTTTTTCTTTCATATTGTTTTTACCTATAAATTCTGCTATTTCTGCTTTTAGTAAATGGTAATCTGGTGCTGCATGTTCTTTGGTTACACTTTTTAAAATTCGCAATGCTTCTTTTGGATTTCTCTCATAAGAATACACAATCCAAGCGATTCCTTTTTTTGCATAACTGTCGTTAGAGTTTAATTTTAAAGCTTTTAAATAAGCATTGTAAGAATCTTCAATTCTGCCTGCATGACCATAATAATCTGCTAAATTTGTATAATTCCATTGCATTAAACCTTTGTTATTAGAAGATTTTGCTATTTCTAAAGATGTTTCTAAATATTCAATTGCTTTGTCTAAGTTTCCTATATGATCGTTGTATTTAGAAAGTCTAATTAAATAATCGAAATCTTTAAAATTTCTAACTTTTGTTAGGTGTTTTTCTACAGTTTTTAAATTTCCTAATTCTAGATTTACATCAACTAACATATAGTGTGTAGCTTGTAATTTTTCTCCATTTGCCTCTGCTTTTTTAAGTAATTCTAAAGCTTCTTTAAATCTATGCTGGGAAATGTAGTTTCTTGCCAAGCTTCTTAAATATCCTGCATTATTGTAATTCGTTTTTTCGTTTGCAATAATTAAGTTTTGTTCTGCTTCTTTTAAAGCTTTAATATTTCCTGTTAATTGAAAAATTGAAGAATTAGTTGCTGCTAATTTTGCATTGTAAGGATATTGGTTGGGTGTTTCTTTTAGCTTCTTTTTCCAAAAGTTATATTCTAGAATAGTATTTTCCAGAGATTCGTTCTTTTCAGTATTTAAAAAAGAGTTATAATCTGCTGGGTTTGTAATTTTTTGGTTTGTTTTTGTATTGCAACTAATTGCCATTGAAAAAGTTACAAATAATAAAATTAGTTGGATATATTTCATTTTTTGTATTTTTAATAGTTAAATAACTAGCACATATTCCCCTAAACATGCGCTAGTTTGAATGTTGAGATTAAGATTTCTCAACTTTTATAAATTTCTACTTTCTACCAAGGAGAAGCTAAGTAAGGAAAACTTGTTAAGAAGTCTTTATCGTTTGCACTTACATTATCGTCAGACAAAGTTGGGTTTTCAGAATTTGTTAACCCATCTTCACCTCCAAAGATTAGAATTAATTCAACTGTAATTACATCATCTGCTAAAGCTCTACCAGATAATGTATTTGCTGCTACACCATCAAAAAAAGTTGTTTTTCCATCTAAAGAAACATTTAAAACATCTGTTGCTAATAAACCTGTAAAAGCTGCTGCATCTTGTCCTAAAGCATTTTTATCTCCAGGATTTGCAAAAGCAGGGCTTAAGCCTTTTAAATTTGTTTCGAACATCGATTGGAATTTTGCATTTTGTTGAGAAGGAACTGTTACATTAAATTCGTCCTTTTTATTTGCAGATACAAAAACAGTATTAACTGCTGGTCTACCCATTTGATCTTTTTGCATATAAGTTCCAGAAAAATCTGGTCCTAATGGTTCAGAATCGTTATCTTTTTTACTACAACTTACCAAAATTAAAGAGGTTATAACTATTGCTGTGGTGTATTTTATAAAATTAAATTTCATGATATTTGTTTTTTAAATTCGTTAGATTATTGCTTTACTTTAGTTTCTACCCAAGTGTTAATTTTCCCTTTCCCACCAACTCTAGCTTTTGGAACTTCTACAACAATAGATAAAACATTGGTACCTTTAAAAGTATCTGTACCTGGATTGTTAAAAGCTGTTGCTTTTCCACCAATAATTTCTCCATATCTAGCAAAATCCATAAAGAAAGGATCGTCTCTTGGTCCTGCAAACATCTTCATTCCATTTGCTTCTGCAACAACTGCATTAGAACCATACTTTGTAATTGCTACACTCGATGGTAAGATAAGTGAGTTAATGCTACTTGTTAAACCTGTAGTACTTGGCGCAACAGGTCCAAAGAAATACATTTTGCCATCTCTTGGTATTGCTTGAATTACTAAATCTTCTACATTGTCGTTATTAGTATCAATATTAAATTCTACTAAAACATTTTCATCAAAAGATGCTCCTGCAGTTGCAGTTGGTGCTAACAAACCTTGTACATTTGCTACAAAAACCAAATTACTTGTGTTTTCTCCTTGAAAAGCATAGAAATCTGTAATATCTGCTGTTGTTCCTTTTGCTGCTGGCGCATCAATATGGTCGGCTGCAACAACTGTAATTAAACCGACTATTGCAATAATAACGGTTCCTAATAAAATTTTACTTTTTTTCATTGTGTGAGTTTTTAAGTTAATTATTAATTGAATCTCATATATACTTACGAGGAAATTGTAAGTACGGTTTTAAAAAAAGTACTTTATTTCTATTTTATTTTGAAACCCCTTGTAAACACAAAGAAAATTAATAGAAATTATTTTTAAATTCAGTAAATAATTGTAGTATTGTAGGAGAAAACAAACACAAATTTGAATAAATCAGAGAATAATACGTCTTGGAAAGAGAAACTTCATGAAGTTATTTATGAAGCAGACACAAAAGAAGGAAAACTTTTTGATGTTGTCTTACTTATTGCCATAGTTGCGAGTATTATATTGGTAATGTTAGAAAGTGTAAAAAGTTTTGATGATAAATATCATAATTTTTTAAATATAAGTGAATGGATAATTACTATCCTGTTTTCAATTGAATATATATTGAGGATTATATCTATAAAAAAACCATTCAAATATATTTTTAGTTTTTATGGAGTTATAGATTTCCTCTCAACAATACCTAAATACCTCTCTATTATATTTGTTGGTTCTCATCATTTTGCCGCTTTTAGAGCTTTACGTTTGTTACGTGTTTTTAGAATTTTAAAATTGGCCAGATATGTAGGCGCTTCAAATAAATTACTTTTAGCTTTAAAAGCAAGCAAAGCTAAAATTGCCGTTTTTATATTTTTTATCGTTATTATATGTATTATTCTTGGAACTATAATGTATATGATAGAAGGAGATGAATATGGTTTTACAAGCATTCCAAGAAGCGTATATTGGGCAATTGTTACATTAACCACAGTTGGCTTTGGAGATATTGCACCCCAAACACCTCTTGGACAATTAATTGCAAGTGTTATTATGATTTTAGGATATGGTATTATAGCCATTCCTACTGGTATTGTAAGTTCGGAAATGACAAAAACAACTTTAGATATTAATACACAAACTTGCCCTACTTGTGCTGCAGAGAAACATAAAGACAAAGCCAAACATTGTTACAATTGTGGAAGTAAATTAAACTAAAAATGGCTTCTAATAATTATTTAATTACCATTGTTGGCCCAACAGCAATAGGAAAAACAGCACTAAGCATAAAATTGGCGAACGCTTTTAATGCAGCTATTATTTCTTGCGATTCTAGGCAGTTTTACAAAGAAATGACCATTGGAACAGCTGTGCCAAATACAGATGAGTTAGCAGCTGCAAAACATCATTTTATACAAAATAGAAGTATTTTCGAAAGTTATAATGTAGGTGAGTTTGAAAGAGATGCGTTATCTAAACTAGAAGAATTATTTCAACAAAACCCAGTACAAATTATGGTTGGTGGAAGTGGTTTGTATGTAGATGCTGTATTAAAAGGCTTGGATTATTTTCCAGAAGTAGATCCAAAAATAAGAGAAAACCTAACCAAAGAACTAGCAGAAAAAGGAATTGAAACGTTACAAGAAAGATTAAAAGAGTTAGATCTAGAAACTTATAATTCAATTGCAATCGAAAATCCACATCGTTTAATGCGAGCTTTAGAGATTTGTATTGGTACTGGAACTCCCTATTCTACCTTTAAAAACAAGCCGAAAAAACCAAGAAATTTTTCTTCAATTAAAATTGGTTTAAATGCAGATAGAGAAATAATTTACAACAGAATAAACCAACGTGTAAATTTAATGATGGATGCTGGTTTGTTAGAAGAGGCAACAAAATTATACCCTCACAAAGAATTAAATGCTCTACAAACAGTTGGGTATAGAGAATTATTTTCTTATTTTAATGGAACATTTACCAAAGAATTTGCCATTTCAGAAATTAAAAAAAATACCAGACGTTTTGCAAAAAGGCAGTTAACTTGGTTTAAAAAAGATAAAGACACCCTTTGGTTCGATTATAAAACCGATGTAAATGCAATTATGGAAGAAATTAAGAAAAAGATAAAAAATTAATGAAAGACAAATTGCTAAAATTGCTCTATAAAGCATATAATTTAAAAGATAAAATCGCTTTTTTTCCATCCATAATTGCTATTGCAGGAGCTATTTTCGCGTATATAATGATGTATTTAGAAAACAAAGGAATTTCTAAGTACATTCTTGAATTTCTTCCAGAATTGGTTATAAACGACACAGAAACTGCAAGAGCTATTTTAACGACTTTTATTGGTGGTTTAATATCTATAATGGTGTTTAGTTTTTCTATGGTAATGATTTTGCTAAACCAAGCATCTAGTAATTTTTCGCCACGTTTATTGCCTGGTTTAATTTCTAATCGAAGACACCAAATTATATTGGGTATTTATTTGTTTACGATTATCTATTGTATTTTTATTTTAGTTTTTATAGAACCTTCAGGAAAAAAATACCAATTACCAGGTTTTTCTGTTTTGCTTTCTATTTTCTTTATGGTAAATTCCTTAGCGGCTTTTATCTACTTTATACATTCTATTTCACAAGAAATTCAAATTAATAATATTCTTTATAATATTTTTTCTTCTTCGGAAAATAGATTGAAAAAAATTATAGAGAAAGAAAAAGAAATCGATAGTTCTAAACCAAATTCTAATAACTGGACTACATATAATGCAAAATCTTCTGGTTATTTTAATACCATTTCAACAGAAACATTACTACACATTGCCAAAGAAAATAATATTAAAATAGAAATAGTTTCTAATAAAGGTTCTTACTGCAACGAAGATGCAATACTTTTTAAAGTAGATAAAAAAATAGATAATTCTATAATTGAAAAAATTTACTCAAATTTTAATTTCTCTAAAAGTGAATTGATTGACGATAATTATCTACTCGCTTTTAAGCAAATAACCGAAGTTGCTGTAAAATCAATGTCACCAGGAATTAACGATCCAGGAACCGCAATTAACGCGATAGATTACCTTTCTCAATTATTTATTCTACGTGTACAAAAACAAGATATAGACTTAGTACAAGAAAAGAATACTATTTTAATTATTTTAAACTCAGTAAATTTTAAAGATTTAATTTATAATGTAATGGCACCATTGAGAACCTATTGTACTCATGATGTTATTATTGTTAGAAAATTATTAGTCTTGTTAGAAAATTTGAAAAAGAAAGCCACTTTAAATACGTACAAAGAAGTTGTTAATAATGAAATAGACCTATTGTTAAAAGATGCAGAAAGAGAGATTGCAAACAAAAATGACTTTAATAAACTGAAAGAGTACATTTCTAATTCAAACAAAAATTAAAATTTAACTTTTTTTATACGATTGATATTTGGGTAAGTCACTCGCTTTTATATCTTTGTTACACAAAAAATAAAATAATAATGAAATTTAAAATTACACTTTTTTTAATTGCTTTTATAAGCATTAGTTTAAATGCACAATCTAAAGTTGGCACAGTAAATAGCGATTATATTATTAATATAATGCCAGAAGCAAAAACCGTAGTTACCTTATCACAAGCCTATGCTACTAAGTTAGATTCTTCTTTTAGTATTAAAGTAAAAGATTATAAAGCTAAAATCGCAGACTATAAGTCCAAAGAAAAAGAAATGGGCGAATTGATGAAGAAGACAACTCAAAAAGAGTTAGTTGCCTTGGATCAAGATATTCAAAAATATCAAGAAAATGGAAATAAATTAATGCAGTTAAAAAGAGATGAGTTAATGCGTCCTCTTTATAAGAAATTAAGCAATGCAATCGCAGAAGTTGCGAAAGCAAATGGTTATACTCAAATTTTAACAACTTCTGGAAATGAATTTGCTTACATCGACGAAAAATTCGACATCACAGAATTAGTCATTAAAAAATTAGGGATTACAGTTCCAAAGCAAACAAAAGAGTAATTTATTTATTTTTGATGAAATTATCTCAAACAAAAAAGGACTATCTTAAAAGTAAGTTTAGTTGCCATTTTTAACGAAGTCGAAAAATATAAAATATTGAAATTCAATAAATAAAATTTATCCACTACAGTATCGAAATGACAAATTTTAATATTTTTAAGATAGCCTCTTTTGTATTATAAAAAAGTAAAACTACACCAATGCTGCTGCAGTTTTTTTATAGGTTCCATCTTCTAATTTTTCTCTAATTGCAGAAAAGGCAGTAATGGTTTCGTCTATATCTTCTTGTGTGTGTGTTGCTGTTGGAATTAATCTTAAAATAATTAATCCTTTTGGTATTACTGGATACACAACAATAGAACAAAAAATTCCGTGGTTTTCACGTAAATCGTTAACCATTGCCATTGCTTCAGGAATATCTCCTTTTAAAAACACAGGGGTAATACAGGTTTGTGTAGTTCCTAAATCGAAACCAGCATTACGTAAACCAGATTGTAAAGCATTAGTGTTTTCCCATAATTTCTCTTTTAATTCTGGCATTGTTCTTATCATATCCAAACGTTTTAATGCACCTTTAACCATTGCCATTGGCAACGATTTTGCAAACATTTGCGAACGTAAGTTGTATTGCAAATACTGAATAACATCTTTATCTCCTGCTAAAAAAGCACCAATTCCTGCCATAGATTTTGCAAACGTTGCAAAATACACATCAATATCATCTTGAACGCCTTGTTCGAAACCAGTTCCTCTTCCACCTTTTCCTAAAGTTCCAAATCCATGCGCATCATCTACTAATAATCTAAAATTATATTGTTTTTTAAAGGCAACAATTTCTTTTAAACGACCTTGCTCTCCACGCATTCCAAAAACACCTTCAGAAATTACTAAAATTCCTCCTCCAGTTTTTTCTGCCATTTTTGCAGCACGTTTTATATTCTTTTCGAAACTTTCCATATCGTTATGACGATACACAAAACGCTTTCCTGCATGTAAACGAACTCCATCTATAATACAAGCGTGTGTGTCCATATCGTACACAATAATATCGTTTTTTGTTACCAAAGCGTCTATTGCAGACATAATTCCTTGGTAACCAAAATTTAATAAATAAGCTTTTTCTTTATCTACAAATTCTGCACATTCACGCTCTAATTGTTCATGAAAAGGTGTATGGCCAGACATCATTCTTGCGCCCATTGGATAAGCCATTCCGTGTTCTAAAGCAGCTTCTCCATCAACTTTTAAAACTTCTGGATGGTTTGCCAACCCTAAGTAATCGTTAATACTCCAAGTTACAACTTTTTTACCATTAAAAGACATTCTATTAGAAATTGGGCCTTCTAATTTAGGAAAAACATAGTATCCTTCTGCTTGTGCTGCCCATTTTCCTAAAGGACCTTTGTCTTTAATGATTCTATCAAATAAATCTACCGCCATTTTTCAACTGTTTTTGAGCGTGCAAAGGTAGCAAATAAATAGCGTTATTCAAATAGAAGAAGATTGGTGGATTTTGTATGGTTGTTTCATAAAGATTAAACAGAGATTTACAGAAGTCTTATGAATTGTGAGACTTTATCAATAATTTAAAAAGACACGTATTTCACAAATGTTCTACGAGTTAATACACTAAGATTACAACATAAAAAAACTTTGCGACTTTGCGAGAAAAAACAGATTTTTAGAGAAATCCTTGTTTTTTCATCCAAGAATCGTTGTAGATTTTATTTTGATATCGAGAACCATGATCTGGAAAAATTAAGACTACAAAACTATTTTTATTAAACATATTTAAAGCGTTGTATTGTTTGGTAGCTTGGATTACTGCTCCTGAAGTATATCCACAAAAGAGACCTTCTTTTTTTACTAATTCTCTTGCTGCAAAAGCAGATTCTTTGTCAGATACTTTTTCGTAAATATCTATCACATCAAAATCTGTAGCTGTAGGAATTAATGTTTTTCCCAAACCTTCAATTTTATAAGGTTTTATTTCATTCGTATCGAATTCTCCAGTTTCGTGGAATTTTTTTAATACAGAACCAATGGCATCTACACCTAAGATTTTAATATCTGGGTTTTGCTCTTTTAGGTATTTTCCTGCTCCAGAAATTGTACCTCCTGTTCCACTTGCGGCTACTAAATGTGTAATTTTACCAGCTGTTTGTTCCCAAATTTCTGGACCCGTGGTTTTGTAATGTGCTTCAATATTTAATTCATTAAAATATTGATTGATATACACAGAATTCTTCGTTTTCTTGTGAATCGTTTTGGCTACTTCATAATAAGATCTTGGATCGTCTGCAGGAACGTTTGCTGGACAAATATGCACTTCTGCACCCATTGTTTTTAGTAAATCGATTTTATCTTGAGAAGATTTATCGCTCACTGCTAAAATGCATTTGTAGCCTTTTACAATACTAATCATTGCCAAACTAAAACCTGTATTTCCTGAAGTAGTTTCTACAATTGTTGCTCCTTTTTTAAGAATTCCTTTTTTTTCTGCATTGTTAATAATATGTAAGGCAATTCTATCTTTTGATGAATGACCAGGGTTAAAAGCCTCTACTTTAGCGAAATAAGAACCTTTTAAATTCTTAGTAATTCTTTGAAGTTTAATTAATGGAGTCTCCCCTACTAATTCTAAAATACTATTATTTATCCCTTTGTTTTTAATCATTCTATCTTTTACTCAAAAAAAACTCACAGAGTTTATTGTGCTGAATTTAGTTCAGTATAAAACCTGTGAGGTTTTCTTTTATCGCTTGCAAAAGTACATTTTCGAAATGAAATATAAAATTGATTTTAAGGCTTAATTGGCTCTGTATCTAATTTGTTTTCTAAAGCTAAGAAAAACGTGTAATCTTTTGCAGTTTCTTTTAAAGCATCAAAACGTCCTGAAGCGCCTCCATGACCAGCTTCCATATTTGTTCTTAACATTAATAAGTTGTTGTCTGTCTTTAATTCACGAAGTTTTGCCACCCATTTTGCAGGTTCCCAATATTGTACTTGCGAATCGTGAAAACCAGTGGTTACCAACATATTTGGGTATGCTTTTGCTTCCACTTGATCGTAAGGTGAATATGATTTTATATACTCATAATATTCTTTATCATTCGGGTTTCCCCATTCGTCATATTCTCCTGTTGTTAAAGGAATCGAATCGTCTATCATTGTAGAAATTACATCTACAAAAGGTACAGCTGCAATAATTCCATTGTACAATTCTGGATTCATATTTACAACAGCACCCATTAATAAACCACCAGCAGAACCACCCATCGCATATAAATGTTTTGGTGAGGTATAGTTATTTTCAATTAAGTATTTAGAACAATCTACAAAATCGTTAAAAGTATTTTTTTTATGCAACATTTTTCCATCTTCATACCATTCTCTTCCTAAATACTGACTTCCGCGAATGTGAGCCAAAGCATACACAAAACCTCTGTCTAAAAGGCTTAAACGTGTTGTTGAAAAACTATCAGGAATTGTATATCCGTAAGAACCATAGGCATATTGTAATAATGGCGTTTCAGCGTTTAATTTAGTGTCTTTATGATACACCAAAGAAATGGCCACTTTTTTTCCATCTCTTGCTGTTGCCCAAACACGCTTGCTTTTGTAGTTTTCTTTGTTAAACTTTCCTCCTAAAACTTCTTGTTCCTTTTTAACTTCTTTAGATTTAACATCCATATTAAAATCAATTACAGAAGCTGGTGTTGTAAAAGAGTTATACGAATAACGAATAATATTGGTATCGAAATCTGGATTCGAATACACACTTACAGCATACGTTTCTTCATCAAAAGGTAAATAATAATCATCTTTCTCGTCCCAACGTTTTATGCGGATTTTATTCAAACCATTATTGCGCTCTTCTAACACTAAAAAATCTTTGAATATCGAAAAATCTTCCAATAAAGTATCTTCTCTATGTGGAATTACATCTACCCAATTTTCTTTTTCAGTTTTAGAAACAGGCGTTTTCATCAATTTAAAATTGGTTGCGCCATCTTTATTCGTTAATAAATAAAAATCGTCTCCAAAATGTGCCACACTATATTCCAAATCACGCTCACGAGGTTGTAACATTTGTAGGCTACTTGCTGGTTTATCTGCATCTAAAAACTGAGCTTCAGTAGAAACTGTGCTATAAGAACCAATAATTATGTATTTGTTTGATTTTGATTTTGTTACATACGTTCCAAATGTTTCGTCCTTTTCGTGATATACTTCTACATCTTCAGCAGATGGTGTTCCTAAAACATGTCTGTAAATCTTAGAACTTCTTAAAGTTACTGGATCTTTTTTGGTATAAAAAAACGTTTTATTATCATTCGCCCAAACAGAACCTCCAGTTGTATTGTCTATAATATCTTTATAAATTTCGCCAGTTTCTAAGTTTTTTACGCGTAAAAAATACTGTCTTCTACTCACGGTATCTGTTGCAAAAACAGCCAATTTATTATCATTCGAAATATTTAAACCTCCTAATTGATAATAATCGAAACCTTTTGCCATTTCATTTACGTTAAACATTACTTGTTCTTCGGCTTCTAAAGTCTCCTTTTTTCTACTATAAATAGGATATTGCATTCCTTTTTTATAGCTAGTTATGTAAAAATAACCATTGTCTTTATAAGGTACAGAAGAATCGTCTTCTTTAATTCTACCTTTCATTTCTTCGAATAATTCTGCTTCGAAACTTTTGGTATGTGCTGTAACCTTATTATAATAAGCATTTTCTGCTTCTAAATAATTAATTACTTTTTGAGTTTGTTTATCTTTTACTTCTGCTAGTTTTTGTTTGTCGGACAAACGCATCCAAAAATAATTATCGTTTCTAACATCTCCGTGTTTTTCTAAAGTAGTTGGTTGTTTGTGTGCTATAGGTGCTTTTGCATCTGTATTCTTCATGGTTTCATTTTTACAAGCGACAGCAAAAATAAGACTTAATAACGTAGATAATATAAATATTTTCCTCATTTTTAGTTGGTTTTAATTCTTTGTAAATTTAGTAAATTTGCATCAAAATAAATTGTAAAATTAAATTCATAAAATTATGTTCGGAGATATTTCAGGAATGATGGGTAAATTAAAGGAGGCACAACAAAAAGTTGAAGAAACCAAAGTAAGATTAAATTCGGTTTTGGTTGATGAAAGTTCTTCTGACGGAAAAGTAAAAGTAACTTTAACAGCAAACAGGCAAATTAAAACAATTTCTATTGACGATTCTTTACTTTCTGATACAGAAGAATTGGAAGATTATTTAATTCTTACTTTGAATAAAGCCATTGAAAAAGCGACTACAATTAACGAAAATGAAATGGCGGTTGCTGCAAAAGCTGGAATGCCAAATATTCCTGGAATGGATATGTTTAAGTAAGCTTTGAAGTAGCATTAAGATCGCTTCGCTTTTAGAATTAAGTATAAAAACTTGATTGTTACTAATTAATAAAAGTTTGTAATTAATAGTAAACCTATTATTTTTTATGGATTTTCAAACGAGTTACATTTAACATCATTTAAACAAAAATACCTCTGTGAAAGGGGTATTTTTGTTTTGTAACAATACTTGTAATAATGAAAACAGAAAAAGCAAAGAAATCTACTGCTAAAAAAATAATAAAATGGGTTGCAATTACGCTGTTAGTTTTACTAATTGGGCTGATTTCTATTCCGTTTTTGTTTAAAGATAAAATTGTTCAAATGGTAGCAAATACCGTGAACAATAGTATAAATGCTAAAGTTACTTTTAAAGAAACCGATTTAAGTTTGTTTCGGAATTTCCCTTCAGCAAGTTTAACCATTAACGATATTGCTGTAATAAATAAAGAACCATTTCTTGGAGATACTTTATTTAATGCCAAGGAATTAAACCTTAATTTAAAAATAACAGAACTTTTTAAAAGTACTGATAAAACTTTAGAAATTAAAAGTATTTCAGCTGAAAATGGTGAGGTACATATTATTTTTAATAAAGATAACATTGGGAATTATGATATTGCTTTAAAGAATGAAAACACGCAAAAAACATCAACTGAAAGCTCACTTTCATTAAATATTCAAGAATATAAATTAGAAAATATGCGTTTTAATTATGTTGATGAAAGTTCGCAAATAAAAATGAGTTTGGATAGCATTTATCATACAGGAAAAGGAAATTTCGCAAAAGATATTTTAGATTTAGATACAAAAACCACCGCAAAAGTTTCTTTTGATGTGGAAAATGTAAACTATTTACAAAATGTGGCCATAAAATTAGAGGCTGTTTTAGGAATCGATTTAAAAAACTTAAAATATACATTTAAGGAAAATACGGGTTATATCAATCAATTGCCTTTAGAATTTGATGGCTTCATTCAATTGGTGGATGAAAATCAGTTGTATGATATTACCTTTAAAACACCAACATCTTCTTTTAAAAACTTGTTAGCTTTGGTTCCAAAACAATATTCAGGAAATTTAGCATCTGTAACCACAGAAGGGAATTTCGATTTAAATGGAACTGTAAAAGGAACGTATTCTAAAACTACAATCCCAAAATTAGATATTTCTTTTATCTCTAAAAATGCAATGTTTAAATATGCAGATTTACCAAAAGCAGTCCAGAACATTAATTTGAATGCGAATATTATCAACAAAACAGGATTTGCAAAAGACACGTATGTTGCTATAAATAATACATCTTTTAGAATTGATAAAGATGTTTTTAACGCAAGTGGAAATATTTCGAACATCACAGAAAATGCCAATACCAACTTAAAAGCAAACGGAACTATTAATTTGGCAAACATTAGCAAAGTATATCCTGTAAAACTTAAAAACCAATTAGAAGGAATTTTGAAAGCAGATATTACTACAAATTTCGACATGAATTCTGTTGATAAAGGAAATTATCAGAATATTAAAAATAAGGGAAATATTACTATTTCTAATTTTAAATATAAAGGAGAAGATGTTGCAAATGAATTTATTATTGACAATACCTCAGTAACATTTAATGCAAATACCATTAAATTAGAAGAATTTAACGCAAAAACAGGTTCTTCTGATTTAGACATTTCTGGAAATTTAGAAAATTTATATGGCTATTTATTTAAAAATCAACAATTAAAAGGAAATTTCACTTTAAATTCTAACAATTTTAAAGTAGATGATTTTTTAGCCAAAACTGAAGAAAAAACAACTACTACAACTTCAAAAGCCTTAAAAATTCCAACTTTTTTAGATGTGAAATTAAATGCAAAAGCAACCAATGTGGTGTATGATAACATCACTCTAAAAAACGTGGTTGGTAATTTATTTATTAAAGATGAAACTGTAAGTCTGCAAAATGTAAGTTCTACTATTTTTAATGGTACAATGGGTTTCAATGGAAAGATTTCTACCAAAGGAAATAAATCGAATTTTAAGATGAGTTTAAAACTGCAAGAATTAAACATTGCAGCATCTTTTTCTCAGTTAGAAATGCTAAAAGCCATTGCTCCAATTGCAAAAAGTTTAGAAGGTAAAATAAATTCTACAATTAATGTTTCTGGAGATTTATCGGAAGATATGACACCTGTTTTAAACTCAATTTCAGGCGATTTATTGGGACAGTTATTAAACACAAAGCTAAAGGTAGCCGATTCTAAAGTATTGAGTGTGATTGCTTCTAAAGTCAATTTTTTAGATGTAAGCAAACTAAGCTTAAACGAAGCAAGTGTATTATTTACATTTAATAATGGAGAAGTTTCCGTAAAACCCTTCAACCTAAATTACAAAGATATTGGCATTCAAATTGGTGGAAAACATGGTTTTGACAATACTATGAATTACGATATTGTATTTAATTTACCCGTAAAATATTTAGGAACCACTGTTACAAATGCCATTGCAAAATTAACTGCAAAAGATGCAAATGAAATTAAAACAATTCCAGTAAATGCGAATTTAACAGGGAGTTTTTCAAGCCCTAATTTTTCTACAAACATTAAAGGTGCGACTTCTAATTTAATGAAAACCATTGTAGAGAAGCAAAAACAAAACTTACTTAACAAAGGGAAAGACAAAATTTTAAACTTGTTAGGTGGCAATAAAGACAACCCAAAAGATTCTACTAAAACAAAAGAAACAACGAAAGACAAAGTAAAGGACGTTTTAGGTAGCCTTTTTGGGAAGAAGAAAAAAGACACCATTAAAAAGAAAAACTAATTTATAAAAAAACCTGTTAGTCTTCTTAAGGTTAACCTATTATTTCTATTTTAACAATCTATTTCTACATCAAATTTTATTAGAATAATATTAGAATGCTGTAGCTGCACCAATTATTCCAATAATAAACGCTAAAGCGTATAGCGATAAAACAATTATTGCTAAAACTCCAATAAATTTATAATGAGATTTTAACATTTCAAAAGCCTTTGCCAACACAGCATCATCTTTAGAAACCAAAGCATTTTTCATTTTTACAGAAAATTGGTATAAATAATACACTGGAAAAATATAAATTAGTGCAAATACAATGTATGCACCTGTCATAATTCCCCCTAAATTCATAGGAATTCCTTGTGCTTGTGGCATATTGTTATAAATAGAGCCAATAAAAAAACTACCAAGTAACATTAAAGCAACAACAATAAAACCTAATATTGATAAAAATTTAGCCCATTTTGCTGTTTCTTTTAAAAAGCTTTTTGCCGAACTTGTTAATGTTAATTCTTCTAATTCTGTAATTGCATTTTGCATAATTTTTTTTCTTATAGTTAATGTTTTTCAAAAATAATAAAAAAAATAACCACAAATTTTAAAATTTGTGGCTAAATAATAAATAGTATATAAAGTGAATCCTAAAATTCAGAAATTGTTTTTTTAATGATAGCAATACAGTCCATTAATTGCGCTTCTGTCATTACTAAAGGTGGCGCAAAACGAATGATATTTCCATGAGTTGGTTTTGCTAACAAACCATTATCACGAAGTTTTATACAAATATCCCAAGCCGTAGAACTGTCTTCGGAATCGTTAATTAAAATTGCATTTAACAACCCTTTTCCTCTTACAGATTCTACTAAATGATTGTTTTTACAGAATTCACTTAATTCAGCTCTAAAAATTTCTCCTAATTTCTCAGCATTTTCGGCCAAATTTTCATCTGCTACTACCTCTAAAGCCGCCATTGCAACAGCAGCAGCAATTGGATTTCCACCAAAAGTAGAACCGTGATTTCCAGGACGAATCACATTGATCACATTATCATTTGCCAAAACTGCAGAAACAGGATATGCTCCACCAGAAAGTGCTTTTCCAAGAATTAAAATATCTGGTTTTACATTTTCATGATCTACAGCCAACATTTTACCAGTTCTTGCAATTCCTGTTTGTACTTCATCTGCAATAAATAAAACATTATGGTCTTCACACATTTTCTTTGCAGCCGCTAAATAACCATCAGAAGGTACATAAACACCAGCTTCCCCCTGAATTGGCTCTACTAAAAAGGCAGCAATATTGTTGCTACTTTCTAAAGCTTCCTGTAATTCTTGTAAATTATCGTATTCAATTTTTATGAAACCTTTTGTATAAGGCCCAAAGTTTTTACGCGCAACAGGATCATTAGAAAACGATATAATTGTTGTTGTTCTACCATGAAAATTATTTTCACAAACAATTATTTCTGCTTTATTTTCATCAATTCCTTTTACTTCATACGCCCATTTTCTGGCAATTTTTAAAGCAGTTTCTACAGCTTCTGCACCAGTATTCATAGGTAATAGTTTGTCGAAACCAAAAAGTTCAGTCGCAAACTTTTCATATTTCCCTAACATATCATTATAAAATGCACGCGAAGTTAATGTTAAAGTTTTTGCTTGGTTTACCATTGCATCAACAATTTTTGGGTGACAATGCCCTTGATTTACGGCAGAATAAGCCGATAAAAAATCGTAATATTTTTTACCCTCAACATCCCAAACATGCACACCTTCTCCTCTACTTAAAACCACAGGAAGTGGATGGTAGTTGTGCGCACCATATTTGTTCTCTAATTCGATTGCTTCTTGCGAAGTTAATTTGTCTAAAACAGCCATTTTTAAGCTTTTAAATGTTTATAATTAAATAACCATTCCTGTTCTACCTTTATCCTTCTGAAAGTTTCAGAAATTCAGCGTGGGAAAGAAATCATCCCCGAAGTTTTACAAAAGTAATAAAATAATAACAATATTTAATACAGAGCTTGCTAAAGTATTTGGGCGTTCCCTAAAAAAGTCGGGCTTGGAGTTTATCTTGAGCGCAGTCGAAAGGCTACAATCTTTTACTTTAAAAAAAGTAAAAGAATTTCTACTGCAATCCCTAACGCGAATTGCAACTTTAAAAAACAGTTTTTAAAAAATACTATTTTTGAGTAGCCGAAATTAAAAGCTCCAATCTTTTCATTTCTCTAATCAACGTATTTTTATCCATTTGCATCCAAGCAAAAATCTTTAACATACTTACTCCGAAAAGAAAAACCAAGCCTCCAATTCCCCATTTAATTAATTCGTTTGTAACATCTGTATTAAAAAAATTAACAGTACAATACACAAAAAGACCAAAAAAAACCAATGTCATAAAATTCATTAAAAACATAATCCATTTATTTTTTCCTTGAAACAATCCAAGAACAGAATCTAACATGTTTTGTTCCTTTAAACCATCGTAAAATTTTGCTTCCTCTTTTGATAACGTTTCTTTAATTAATTTGTCTATTTCTTCTATATTATCTCTCATAATTTATATCTTTTAAAATTGTTTTTAACCTTTCTCTTGCGTGAAATAATCTCGATTTTGTGGTTCCTACAGAAATTTTTAAAATATCACTAATTTCCTTTAAACTATAACTTTCCTTGTAAAATAAACGAACCACCATTTGATGTTCGGTTGATAGTTTTTCTATTGATTTTAAAAGTTTTTTATGCAAAGAATTATCTTCTATTTTTTCAGAAATTAATGCTGCTTTTTCACTTTCGAAATATAATTTTTCAAGTTTTAAATGTTCTCTGTTTTTCGCTCTAATAAAATCAATTGCTTTTCTGTTTACAATACTAATTGCCCAACTTTTAAACTTTTCTGATTCTTTTAAAGTTGGTAATTTCTTTAAAATTATTGTCCAACTTTCTTGGGCAACATCTTTGGCAATATCCGCATCTTTTACAATCCAAAAAGCCAACTTACAAAACGGAATATGCCATTTTTCAACCAAAAGAGAAATCATTTTTTTATCTCCTTTTTGGTAGTTTTCAATCAAAATTTTGTCAGAAAGAATGCTTTTTTTATTCATAATCGATTACACAACATAGACGTATAAAAAATGAAAAGGTTCAAATCGTTTTTATTTTTTAAAGATAAATTAATTATAAATAAGTTTTTCAGCTATAAAAATCATCTATTTCCTTAATTTTGCAAACCAAAATAATTGAAAATGCCACGTAGAGAACGCAACAAGTTTGTAAAAAAAAATCAAGTTTTAGAGTTAAAAATTGAAGATTATGCTTTTGGAGGAAAAGGAATTGCCAGAATTCATTCCGAAGAAGGAAGTTTTGTTGTTTTTGTTCCGAATACGTTGCCAGGACAATTGGTAAAAGCACAAATTAGTAAATCTAGCAAAAACTACGCAGAAGCCAAATTAATTGATGTTTTAGAACCTTCAGAAGACGAAGTGGAAGTTCCTTTTCAAGACATTCCTGGTGCGCCTTATATTCAATTACCTATTAAGTTTCAACATAAATATAAAAAAGAAAGCACACTTTCATTATTTAAAAGAATAGGAAAAGTAGAAAATATAGAAGATTTATTCGACGAATTTGTAACCTCGCCAAACGTGTTTCATTATAGAAATAAAATGGAATATGGTTTTTCTGCAATTGGTTACGACAGAATTAACAAAACCGACAAAGACGAATTTACACTTGGTTTTAAAAGACGTGGCGTTTGGTGGATGGGCGATAATTTAGAAAAAGATTCTGGTTTATTTGACAAACAATTGGAAGACAATTTAAAAAACATACGAAACTATTGTTTAGAAACGGGTTTGGCTCCTTGGCATGGCCCCAAAAAAGAAGGTTTTTTCAGGTATTTTGTAGTCCGAAAATCTTTTAAAACAGACGAATTGTTATGTAATCTAGTAACAACTTCTCCTGATTTGGATAAATTCGATTTACAGAAATTTGCAGAATTTTTGAGAAGCATTTTTGGAAAACGTTTAGCAGGACTTTTACACACCATTAACGACGAAACTGGCGATAGAACCATAGCTACCTCCGGAAGTTTAAAACTCGTTTATGGAAAAGATAAAATTGTAGAAGAATTATTAGGTTTAAATTTTGAAATAAGCACGAAAAGCTTTTTTCAAACCAACCCAAAATGTGCCGAAAAACTATACAACAAAGTAGTAGAATATGTGTTAGAAGACAAAACCAAAGTAGATAATACTGTTGTAATGGATTTGTTTTGTGGCACAGGAACCATTGGACAAATTGTAGCTGCTAAAAGTAATAATGCAAAAATTGTTGGTGTAGATATTGTAGCTTCCGCTATTGAAGATGCAAAAAAAAATGCCAACAGAAATAATATTGAAGGTTTAAAGTTTTTCGCTGCAGATGTTGGTAAGTTTTTAAATCAACATCCTGAATATCAAAATAAAATAAAAACCATTATTTTAGACCCTGCAAGAGCAGGAATTGCACCAAAAACATTGCAAAAAATTATCAATTTAAATGCAGACAGAATGGTGTATGTTTCCTGCAATCCTGCAACGCAGGCAAGAGATACAGAATTGTTAAGAGAAGCGGGTTATGTAATGAAGAAAATTAGTTTGGTAGATCAGTTTCCGCATACGAGTCATATTGAGACTGTGGTTTTATTTGAGAAAAGTTAAATTGTTTTTCTCATTTTTAAAAAACTATCTGGTGTCATAATCGCAATTTTTGAGTTTTTGTAATCTTTAATATTTCGAGTTATAATAGCGTCTAAACCTTTAATTTTTAACGCAGAAGAATATTGAATAGAATCTTCAAAGTCTTTAAAATTATTTCTTAAAGCTTGAATAATTTCTTGCTTTGTAGTTCCTATTATTTCAGTCATTTCTATCAAAATATCAATAATTTCAAGTGTTTTTTTATGACCTAGATATTTTCTTACAATATAATAAATGTTGTTAATACTTACTGCAGATAAATATAAGACCACATTCTCATTTTCATTCAATTCAAAAATTCTGCTTGCTGCATTTGCAAATGGAGTTCTATCAGTAAAAAAATCAATAACTACATCAGAATCTATAAATAATTTATGCGCCATATTTTTTAGATAATTCTTCTGTTAAAGTTTTCTTATAATCGATATCTGTTTCCGTTTTTATAATTCCTCTTAACTTACTTACTTTATAAGAAAGCTCTTTTTCTTCCACTACATTTTCACTTTTGGTTATAAACTTAAAATAATTTTCGACCATTTCAGAAAGGCTTTGCCCTTTTTCTTTCGCGTATTTTTTGGCGATTTCTATCACTTTTTTTTCTAAAGTTAAAGTTAATTTTGTGTTCATTTTAATTCTTTTTGTAAATATACGTGTTTTATTTTAATTATTTACACGTGTATAAATATTAGGAAATCTATAATAATATAAAAATTTTATTGATCTATTTTACTTTTGAAAATGAATTCTATTTTATTAGCTTCAAAATATAATTAATCTACAAAATTTGTTTTTGTAAAAATGTATAAATTCCTGAAATAAATGTTAAATCAACTCATAATTCTAAAAGAATCTTATTTTATTTATAAAAATCAAACTATTTTAGCAACAAAGAAAAAAACCTTCTTATGAAAAAACTTACAGACCAAGAAATAGAAAAAAGAATAGAAAACCTACCAGATTGGGATTTTTATGATGATGCGCTTCATACTGATTTTGAGTTCGATAATTTTAAAGACTGTATGTCTGCCATGAACAGAATTGCTTTTGAATGTGAAGCATTAAACCATCATCCAGAATGGACGAATGTGTATAATACTTTAGATATTACTTTAACAACACACGATGCAGATGGAGTTACTGAATTAGATTTTAAATTGGCAGAAGCAATTAATAAAATTGTAGAAGTTGAAGACTAAGTTTATGAAAAAAACATTTCTTTTTCTGTTAGTAATACTCGCATTTATTTCCGCCTGCGAAAAAGACGATTTCTGTTTGCAAAATCCAGTAACGCCACGTTTAATTATTACTTTTTTTGATGATACCAATAGAGAAACACGTAAAAGAGTACAGCGTTTTTCTTTAGTAGCTAAGAGCAAAGGATTAGATAGTTTATTCGTAAATAACTCTAGTTTAGATAGTATTGCTATTCCTTTAAACACAAACGCTTTAAAAACAGTGTATACCTTAAAAAAGAATACAGTAAATGGCGCAAGAAAGGATAATCAATTTGCCACTTTTACAATAACTTATGAAACTGAACAAGAATATATTTCTCGTTCTTGTGGTTATCGTGTTATTTTTAAAAATGTAGCCTTTTCTGCAGAACCAAATACTTGGATTACCGATTTTACACCCACAACAGTAACAATTATAGACAATCAAAATTCTGCTCATGTACAAATATTTCATTAGCATTTGTTTCTTTTTTGTTTTTGTTAATGGTTTTTCACAAGAACAGAAAAAAGATTCTTTAACAATTAAAACAAAAGACAGCATCATTTACAAAACAGGTTATGGTTTGCGTCTTGGAATTGATGTTAGTAAACCTATAAGAGCACAATTTGATAAATCTTATAGCGGATTCGAAATTATTGGAGATTATCGAATTAAAAAAAATTTATATATAGCTGCAGAAATTGGTTATGAAAAAGAAATCTCTTTCGAAGATTACACAAATTCAACTTCTAAAGGAAATTACATTCGTTTAGGAGTTAATTACAATGCCTATAAAAATTGGTTAGACATGAACAACGAAATTTTTGTAGGTTACAGATATGGGTTTAGTTTATTCGAACAAACATTAAATAGTTATACTCCCAATACTTCAAGCAAAGATTTTGGAGATTATTTTCCAACAATTCCAATTACAACACCAAAAACTACAACAGGTTTAAATGCACATTGGTCCGAATTAATGATTGGTATAAAAGCAGAAACTTTTAAGAACCTTTTTATTAGCTTTAGTGTATCTTACAAAATAATGATGAGTGTAAAAGATCCAAAAAAATTTAAATCTTTATATGCGCCAGGTTTCAACAGAATTTTTGAAAGTAACACTGGTTTTGGTTTTAATTACACACTTTCTTATCTAATTCCATTTGCAAAAAAATAATTATTTTATTTCGAAAGTTATTTTCAACGTAAATTTTGGTTGTTATAAATTAATATTCCTAATTTTTTAGTAACTTTATCCCCCTTTATTAAACTTCTAATAATGAATAAAATTCCAAGCGTAAACTTAGCAGATTTTTTATCTGATGATAAAAACAGAAAACAAAAATTTATAGATGAAATTGGTCACGCGTACGAAAACATTGGTTTTGTAGCTTTAAAAGGTCATTTTTTAGATGATAAGTTAGTTTCAAATTTATATGAAGAAGTTAAAAATTTCTTTAATTTACCAATTGAAACCAAAGAAAAATATGAAATATCAGGAATTGGCGGACAACGTGGTTACGTTTCTTTTGGAAAAGAATCTGCCAAAGGAAAAAAAGAAGGAGATTTAAAAGAATTCTGGCATTTTGGACAATATGTAGAAGACGACTCCAAATATAAAAACGAATATCCAAAAAATGTTATTGTAGAAGAATTACCAAGATTTAACGAAGTTGGAAAGCAAACCTACCAAATGTTAGAAAAAACGGCAAAATACGTTTTACGTTCTTTGGCTTTACATTTAGGTTTAAAAGAAACTTATTTCGACAATTACATTAAAAACGGAAATAGTATTTTACGACCAATCCATTATCCACCCATAAAAACAGAACCTAAAGGCGCAGAAAGAGCTGCAGCTCATGGAGACATTAATTTAATTACCTTATTAATGGGTGCTCAAGGAAAAGGTTTGCAGGTTCAAAACCATAAAGGAGAATGGATAGATGCCATAGCAGAACCCGATGAATTAATGATTAATGTTGGAGATATGCTGTCTAGACATAGTAATAACAAGTTAAAATCTACGATTCATAGAGTTGTAAATCCGCCAAAAGAAATGTGGGGCACTTCTCGTTACTCGGTACCGTTTTTTATGCATCCAATATCCGATATGAAACTCGATGTTTTAGAAAATTGCATCGACGAAAACAATCCAAAACAATTCGAAGATATTACTGCTGGAGAGTTTTTAGACGAAAGATTAAAGGAATTGGGACTTAAAAAATAAGTAAGCAGTCTACAAGTAAACAACTAACTATCTACTGAAGACTGCCAACTGAAGACTGAGAACTAAAAACTGCCAACTGCATACTTAAAAATGGACTTAAAAGATCAACTAAAAAATTTGTTTCCAGAACACCAAGAAACTGAGGAACCAAAAAAAGAAAAATCGAATATTTGGTTGCAAGACGAACCAATTCTTTGCAAATATGAAAAACGAAAAGGAAAGCCAATTACCATTTTAGAAGGGTATAATGGCGCGACATCCGACTTTAAACTTTTAGCCAAAGAAATTAAGACAAAACTATCTGTTGGTGGAAGTTTTAAAGATGATAAAATCATTATTCAAGGTGATTTTAGAGACAAAATTATGTCTATGTTAAAAGATAAAGGTTTTAAAGTAAAACGCGTTGGTGGATAGTTAATTTTTATGCCAACACAACAAAAATCAATTATTAACGTTGTCAATTCATTATGAGTTCTTCAATTTTACACATTACAAATGGAGATAGTACTACTAACTATCTAAAAAAGCTACAAATTTCTGGAGATTTTATTACATGGAGAGAAATGCTCTGTGAAGGAAAAACCACAACCAATGTTGGGAGTGATATTTTTTGGAAAACTAGATACGATTTCTTTAAATCGGCTTACAAAGTAAGCAAACAAAATTTTATAGACTACACAGTTAAAGAATATCGAAAACTCTGTAATAAGAAAGAAAACAAACAAATAGTATTATGGTTTGAGTACGATTTGTTTTGTCAAATTAATATGATTGCTGTAATAAGTTGGTTAAAACGTTACAGAAAAGGGTATGAAATTTCTTTAGTTTGTAGTGGAAAAGTAAAAGCTGCCACAAAAATGCTAGCTATTCCCGAACTTTCGGAACAACAGATTCAACAACATTACAAAAACAGAATAGAGCTTTCGGAAGACGATATCGAATATGCCGATTATATTTGGCAATTGTATTGTTCCGACAGTCCTTTGCGATTAGAAAAAGTACACCAGTTTAATCCAATGTCGCCTTTTAAATATTTAACAAAAGCATTAGAAGCGCATTTAAAAAGGTTTCCTTCTATTGAAAATGGGTTAAATAACGTGGAAAATTTTATTTTACAAACCGCAAACAACAATGGCTTACCATCCAAAAATCAATTGGTTGGAAAATTATTAGCCGAACAAGAAGTTTTTGGTTTTGGAGATATCCAATATCATAATAATTTAAACAAACTTCAAAAATTATTTTCTTCTTTTAATCCTGTAAAACTTTCTAAGAAAGGGAAAAATGTTTTAGACAATCAGGCTAATTTTTATAGAGAAATACGTTCAGAAAAAACGTATCTTGGAGGTTCTAAAAAATACAGTTTTTTGTACAGCAATGCCACCGAAAAACTGTGGCAAATTACCTCTTAAGAATATGAGTATAAAAAAATCTGAACTAATTTTAAATCCAGATGGCAGTGTTTATCACTTAAATTTAAAACCCAAAAATATTGCGAGAGATATTATTTTTGTGGGAGATCAAAACAGAGTAGAAAAAATTACCAAATACCTCGATTCTGTTGAGTTTACAACACAAAAAAGAGAGTTTAAAACGTCCACTGGAGTTTATAAAGGAAAAAGAATTTCAGTAATTTCAACAGGAATTGGCCCAGATAATATCGATATTGTTCTAAATGAATTAGATGCTTTGGTAAATATTAATTTAGAAACAAGAACACCAAAAAACAATTTAACATCTTTAAATATCATTCGAATTGGAACTTCAGGATCCCTGCAAAAAGATATCCCTGTAGACTCTTTTTTAATGAGTTCTTATGGTTTAGATTTAAATGGTATGCTTCACTCCTACCAAATTGATGCAATTTCAAATTCAGAAATTGAAAATGCTTTTGTAGAACATACCAATTGGAGTACTAAAAAAGCACATCCTATTTTGGTTGAAAATAGCCAAGAACTTGCTCAAAAATTTACTTCAGAAAAAATATTTTCAGGAATTACAGCAACTGCTGGTGGTTTTTACGGACCACAAGGTCGTGTGTTACGATTACAATTAGAAGACGAAAATTTAAATAAAAAAATTGATAGTTTTCAGTATAAAAAACATAAAATTACCAACCTAGAAATGGAAACTTCCGCAATTTACGGCTTGTCTAAATTATTAGGTCATAAAGCAGTTTCGTTAAATGCCATTATTGCCAACAGAGCAAATGGTACTTTTAGCGAAAACCCCAAAAAAGTAGTGGAAGATTTAATAAAATATACGCTTAAAAAGCTTATTATATAATGACAGATTTAAAAATCGGTGGTGTACCAGAACACTTTAATTATCCTTGGTATCTCACATTAAAAAATAAAGAATACACCAAAGAAAACATTAATTTACGTTGGCAAGATTATTATGGTGGAACTGGGCAAATGTGCAAAGCATTAAGAAACGGAAATGTAGATATTGCCATTGTTTTAACAGAAGGAATTATAAAAGATATTGCAAACGGAAATCCATCAAAAATTGTGCAAACTTTCGTAGATACACCTTTAATTTGGGGTATTCACGTAGACGCAAAATCGTCTTTTAAAAAAATTAAAGATTTAGAAAATGCTACCATTGCAATTAGCAGATTTGGTTCTGGTTCGCATTTAATGGCGATTGTAAATGCTTATAATCAAGGTTGGAATATCGACAAATTAAAGTTTAAAGTAGTTGGTAATTTACAAGGTGGTATCGATTCTTTAACCAATGGTGAGGCCGATTATTTTATGTGGGAACATTTTACTACAAAACCTTTGGTAAACGATGGAACATTTAGAAGAATTGACGACTGCCCTACTCCTTGGCCCTGTTTTGTAATTGCTGTTAGAAACGAAGTTTTAGAAAATAATTTAAACGAAGTAAAGAAGGTTTTAGATATAATTAACAAAGAAACCGAAGATTTTAAAGAAATTAATAATATTGATAAAATCTTAGCAAAACGTTATGAACAGAAGTTAGAAGACATCCAAAAATGGCTAAAAATAACAGAGTGGAATGATGGAAAACCAATGACAAAAAATTTAATTACTCGTATTCAAAATAAAATGATTTCTTTTAACGTTATTGAAGAGAAGATAAATTCAGGAGAGTTCATAAAAAATATGTACATTTAACCCGTAAAATAGTAAAAAATGAAAAAAATAGTATTTGTTGCAATTTGTGTTTTAGGGATTATTTGTTTTTCTTCATGTAGAAGCACTTCCCAATCTTGTGGTTTAGCAGATGCAGACACAACTATTCAAACAACATTAAAACAGTCAGATTTGTTATAAAATCCGTTTGTTTCTTAATTTCAAATTCGATAAATCCGCTTTTTTTTTAGCGGATTTTTTTTATACTAAACTTGTTTCAGCTTTTTTAAAATACCTCTAATACACGAATTATACTCTTGCAATTATTTTTTGGAGCTATTTCTTGCTTTCACTACTTATAATCTCTTAAAAAAACAGATTAAACAATTAGCATGTATTAAGCAAAATCGGAAGGTTCAATCAGGGCTTGATTAAAAACTAAATGTTAATTCTTAATATAGTTATAGAGTTTTTATCGTTTTTGTTTAGATTTCTGCCAGAGTTTATCATAAGCGAAGCCGAAAAGGAGGTATTACAGACTCAAAAGTTCTCGATACAATTTTCTCCTAAAGTCGAAAATCACTCGAGCTTACAAAACGTGAGTTTACTATTTTACGAATGCGTAAGAAAATGCTGTTAAATCGAGTGAAATTCTTTTTTCAAGAATTTTGTATCGAGAACACTTACAGGAATAAGTTTTTATTCGTGAATTTGTGGCATTCTTGTTTGACAAGGGAGCATGCTCCCTTGCTGTGTAATTACCACAAAATTTCCTTTTTCCCCAAATCTTTTAAAATTTCATTTGTTTTCGAGAAATGTTTATTTCCAAACCAGTAACCTCTATTTGCACTTAATGGAGATGGATGCCCCGATTCTAAAATGAAGTGTTTCTTTTTATCAATTAATTTTGCTTTCTTTTTTGCAAATCCGCCCCAAAGTAGAAAAATAATGTTTTCGTTTTCTTTAGAAATCTGTTTAATTACTTCGTTTGTAAACGTTTCCCAGCCTTGTTTTTGGTGACTTCCAGCCTCATGAGCTCTTACTGTTAACGTTGCATTCAATAGTAAAACTCCTTGTTTTGCCCATTTTTCTAAATTTCCACTTTGTGGGGGTTCTTTTCCTAAATCCTTAGAAATTTCTTTAAAAATATTAATTAATGAAGGTGGATTAGGAATGCCATCTTTTACAGAGAAACACAATCCGTTTGCTTGATTTGGTCCATGGTATGGATCTTGACCAATAATTACTACTTTTAAATCGTTAAAAGAACAAAAATCAAACGAAGCAAAAATATCTTGTCCTTTTGGGAAACAAGTATGGTTTTTATATTCGTTTTTTACAAAACCAATTAATTTTTTAAAATACGTTTTTTCAAATTCTTGATTTAAAATATTTTTCCAAGAATCAGCTATTTTTACTTGCATTGTTTGTTATTTTTGTGCTTTGAGTTCAATAGATTAAAATGTCTCTTTTTAGTTTAATCGAAAGGTTATCTAGATAGTTCTCGACTGCGTTCGAACAGAGATAATAGTAAATATCAAAATTACAAATTTGAGAACAAACATTTCAGAAAAAACATTACAAGATTTAGAATTTTCAACAGTTTTGCAACATGTTTCAGAGTTTTGCATTTCTGGATTGGGGAAAGAAAGAGTACTCGAAATTCTACCAATTTCAAATAAAAAAACACTTTTTACAGAACTGAATTTAGTAGACGAATATCTAAAATCTTTTCAGAGCGAAAACAGAGTTCCAAATCATGGTTTTGATAATGTTACGCAAGACATTCACAGACTTGCCATAGAAAATAGCTTTTTAGAACCAGAAGCGTATTTAAAAATTGCGAGTATTGCTTTAACTGTAAACGAACATATTAAGTTTTTTAAGAAGTTTGAAGTTCAGTTTCCTACGTTTTATAAATTGACGCAAGAAATTGAATTCAGCACTTTTGTAGATGATGAAATCAAAAAAATTATAGAATTAAGCGGCATTGTAAAAAACGACGCTTCTTCTGCTTTAAAACAAATCCGAAAAGATATCAATCATATTCGAGGAAAAATCGGGCAAAGTTTTTCAAATGCGTTAAGCAAAGCCATATCTGCTGGTTATTTAGATGATATTAAGGAAAGTGTTATCGACAATCAGCGTGTTTTGGCTGTTTTAGCAATGCATCGTAAAAAAGTGGCTGGTAGTTTTTTAGGTGCTTCCAAATCTGGAAATATTGTTTATATCGCACCACAAGCAACCTTGGCTTTTTCTAGAGAATATCAAAATCTATTATACGAAGAAAAACAAGAAATTTTAAAAATATTACGAAATCTTGCGGAAACCATTCGCCCTGTGATCGATTTAATTCACGAATATTTAGAATATGTAACACATATAGATGCTATAGGCGCAAAAGCAAAATATGCGCAAGAAATTAATGGATTATTACCCAAAATTTCTCGAGAAAAAAAGGTTTTGTTTAAAGATGCTTATCATCCTATTTTATGGAAAAAAAATAAAGAGAAAAACCTAAAAATCGTTCCACAAAGTATAGAACTGAATGAAAAACAGCAAATAATTGTTATTTCTGGACCCAATGCTGGTGGAAAAAGCATCACTTTAAAAACCATTGGTTTGTTACAATTAATGTTACAAAGTGGACTTTTAATTCCTGTGGAAGAAAGAAGTAAGACGTATATTTTCGATACGATTTTAACAGATATTGGAGACAACCAATCTATTGAAAATCAATTAAGTACCTATAGTTATCGATTAAAAAATATGCGTTACTTTTTACGAAAATGTAACGAAAATACCTTATTTTTAATTGATGAATTTGGTACAGGTTCCGACCCTGAATTGGGTGGAGCTTTGGCTGAAATTTTCTTGGAAGAATTTTATAATAAAAAAGCCTTCGGAATTATTACAACCCACTACTCCAACTTAAAAGTATTGGCGAACGAATTGGAGAATGTTACCAACGCCAATATGCAGTTTGATGAGCGTTCTTTGGAACCATTATTCAAACTTTTTGTAGGGCAAGCAGGAAGCTCTTTTACTTTTGAAGTCGCTCAAAAAAATGGAATTCCTTATAGTTTAATTAACAAAGCAAAAAAGCGTGTTGAAAACGAGAAAATTCGTTTGGATAAAACCATTTCTAAACTTCAAAAAGAACGAAATAAACTTCAAAAAAATTCGGACAGTTTAGAGAAACAGAAAACAAAAGGACAAGAACACTTAGAGAGTTTACAGGAAAAAGAACAGAAAATTCAAGATAAATTATCTGGTTTTCAAGAATTGTACGACCAGAATCAGAAAATGTTGTCTTTAGGCAGAAAAACAAACGAATTACTAAATAAATACTTTCAAACGAATAACAAAAAAGAGTTAAATACCAATTTTAACAAATGGGTTGCAGATGAAAAAGTAAAATATGCCAAAAAAAGACCTTTAAAAACTACAAAGGCTCAGCAAAAGAAAGCCAAAGTTATTGAAAAGCAAATGCAACAAGTTATTAAAAAAGTAGAAAAAGAAGTTTTAGAAAAAGTAGTAGAAGTTCGTAAAGAAAAGAAAATTACAGCCGCTAAAATTGCCAAAGAAAAATTGGAATACGTATATAAAATAAACGACAGAGTGCGAATTATCGATTCCAATTCTGTGGGAACTATCGATAAAATCGATAAGAAAAAAGTAACCATTAACTATGGTTTTTTTACCACAAAAACTTCCGTTGATAAATTAGAATTGGTAGAAAAATCAAAAAAATAAAAAACCAAAATCCGTTTAAGCATATGAAATTATCAAAAATATTATTTATTGTATGTATCGCTTTACTATTGAATTCTTGTAATAAAAAAGAAAATCAGCAACATTTATTTATTCTTTCTGGACAGTCTAATATGGCACGTCTAAATCCTAATGTTTCTTTTACGCCAGCCGTAAAAAAGGCGTTTGGAGAAAATAATGTAACTGTCGTAAAATATGCTTTAGGAACGCAACCTATAAAACGTTGGTATAAAAACTGGAAACCTTTACATGGAGAAATTGATCCTAAAAACGGAAATTTATACGATACTTTAATGGTAAAAGTGAATAAAGCCATCAAAACTAAAAATTTTGACACAGTTACTTTCATTTGGATGCAAGGCGAACGCGATGCAAGAACCAACCAAGGAAATGTGTATGAAGAAAGTTTATTGGGTTTATACAATCAGCTTTCTAATGATTTGGAAAGAAAAGACGTAAATTTTGTCATTGGAAGATTGTGCGATTTCGATATGAAAAATGAAAGATACCCAGATTGGACACTCGTTAGAGAAGCCCAAGTAAAAATTGCAGAATCACAACCAAATTTTGCATGGATAAATACAGACGACTTAAATGACGGAATTATTAGAAACAATAAAGAAATAATTAACGACTTACATATGTCTAAAAATGGTTATAAAATCATGGGAGAGCGTTTTGCTGAGAAGGCTGTTTTGTTGATAAAAAAAGGAAATTAGGGAGGGTACCTGTTGATTTTTAACTTACACACTTTGTGGGAAAGTGTCATTATAATTTCGCTAACTTATTATTTAAATCATTAGAATGTTTTATGTTATTATTGTTAACAAAAATCAATAACCTAGCCAATCATAAATGAATAGAAAAACCCTAAAATGCAACACAATAGGAAGAATATTTCTATTTATAATTGCATACTTCTTTATAGTTGGCATATTTCAACTAATTGGAGCGAATCTTGCTGGTGTCGATTATACAAACCTTGAATATAAAGAAACATCTATTCAACAGCTTACAACAAGTTTTTTCGATTTAGCAGGTACTTTTTTAGTGATTTGGCTTTTTATGAAGTTTGTAGATAAAGAGAAATTTATTGAACTTGGTTTTCAAACTAAAAATAGATTCAAAGATTTTATTTATGGAATTATCATTGGTTTTATAATTATGGTGTTAGGCTATTTTCTCTTAATATATTTTGAAGAAATCTTTTTCGTTAAGATAAATTTCGACTTTAAAGAATTATTAATATCAATATGTTTATTTACAATTGTCGCTATTGTTGAGGAAACACTTATTCGAGGTTATGTTTTAAAAAACTTAATGAGTTCTTTTCACAAATACATAGCTTTAATACTATCATCCATATTATTTTCTTTGGCACATAGTTTCAACCCAAATGTAAACTTATTTTCTTTATTTGATTTGTTTTTAGCAGGAATTGTACTGGGTTTATCTTATATTTATACCAAAAATTTATGGTTTCCAATTGCAATGCATTTAAGTTGGAACTTGTTTCAAACACTTTTAGGATTTAATGTTAGTGGTCAAGACGCCTATTCCATTATTGAGTTTAAAATAAATGAAGCAAATTTAGTAAATGGAGGCGCTTTTGGTTTTGAAGGTTCTTATTTATCTGTAATCGCAGAAATTTTAACCATTATCGGAATTGCTTATTATTACAACAGGCAAAGAATAAATCAGCCTCAATAACAAAATTGAAGAAACAAAAAAACCGAGCAAATTGCTCGGTTTTCATATTTATAAAAAGTAAATTTATCTTCTACTATAATTTGGTGCTTCTTTGGTAATTGCCACATCATGAGGATGACTTTCATTAATTCCGCTTGCGGTAATTCTAACAAATTGTCCTGTTTCTTTTAAAGTTTCGATGTCTTTTGCGCCACAATAGCCCATTCCTGCACGCAAACCACCAATAAATTGGTGGATGCTTTCATCTAAATCTCCTTTATAAGGCACACGCCCTACAATTCCTTCTGGCACTAATTTCTTAATATCTGCTTCCACATCTTGGAAATAACGATCTTTAGAACCTTGTTTCATCGCTTCTACAGATCCCATTCCTCTATAAGATTTAAATTTTCTTCCTTCGTAAATAATGGTTTCTCCTGGAGATTCTTTTGTACCTGCTAATAAAGAACCTAACATTACACAATCTGCACCAGCAGCAATCGCTTTTGGGATATCTCCTGTATAACGAATTCCACCATCTGCAATCACTGGAACTCCACTTCCTTTAATCGCTGCAGCAACTTCTAATACCGCAGAAAATTGAGGAAAACCAACTCCAGCCACTACTCTTGTTGTACAAATAGAACCTGGACCAATACCTACTTTTACAGCATCTGCACCAGCTTCTACTAGATATTTAGCTGCAGCAGAAGTTGCAATATTTCCAACCACAACATCTAATTCTGGAAATTTTTCTTTTACATGTTTTAAAACCATCACCACACCTTTTGTGTGTCCATGAGCTGTATCTATAATTACTGCATCTACTCCAGCATTTACCAACGCTTCTGCTCTTTCTACAGCATCTCCAGTAACTCCTAAAGCAGCAGCAACTCTTAATCTACCAAAAGAATCTTTGTTAGCGATTGGTTTCTGAGTCACTTTGGTAATATCTCTAAAAGTAATTAATCCTTTTAATTTATAAACATCATCTACAATTAAAAGTTTTTCTATTTTATAATTCTGTAGAATTTTCTCTGCATCTGTTAAAGAAGTTCCCACTGCTGCTGTTACCAAGTTTTCACTGGTCATAACATCTACAATGGGTCTTGTTGCATCATGCTCGAAACGCAAATCTCTATTGGTAACAATTCCTTTTAAAATTCCATTGTCGTCTACAATAGGAATTCCGCCAATACTGTGTTCTTTCATAAATGCTTTTGCATTTCCTACAGTTGCATTTAAAGGCAAAGTAACAGGATCTAAGATCATTCCACTTTCTGCACGTTTTACTTTTCTAACTTCCAATGCTTGTTGAGCAATTGTCATATTTTTATGTAAAACGCCAATACCACCTTCTCTTGCAATGGCAATTGCCAAAGCGGATTCTGTAACAGTGTCCATCGCAGCTGAGGCTATTGGAACGTTAATGGTAATATTTTTTGTAAATTTTGTTTGAATACTTACTTCTCTTGGAAGTACTTCTGAAAAGGCAGGAACCAATAAAACGTCGTCATACGTTAAACCTTCTCCTAAAATTTTGTTGTTGTGTGCTGTCATAGTGCAATTAAAGTATAATTGCGTGCAAATTTACGATTAATTAATGAATTGTTTGATAATTATTTTACAACATATCTAAAATGTTGAAAATCATTATCCTTAATTAATCTAAATAAATCTTGTTTTATTGAAAACCATTTTTTTAATTTGCAGTCTATTTAAAACTAATCTAAATAAAATTTAAAAATGAAAAGTATATTTAAAATTACTTTATTGTTATGCTCAGTAATTATCCTAAAAAGCTGTTCAAAGGACGATAATCCAACAAACCCTGCCAATAACCTAGCTGAAAAGAAAACAGCATTTGTAGAAAACTATGCAAACATTGTTTTGGCAAGTTATGAAGATTCTGTAAAAAAATTAAATGAGTTAAAAGCAGCGGTTGATGCTTTTGTTGAAACACCAACTACTACAACTTTTGAAAACGCTAAGCTTGCTTGGCTAGCTTCTAGAGAACCTTATGGACAAACGGAAGCATACCGTTTTTATGATGGGCCAATTGATGGTGCTGATGGAGAACCAGAAGGTTACATTAACGCCTGGCCTTTGGATGAGGCTTTAATAGATTATGTGGCAAATGGAACGGGTGGACAGGATTTGTCTGATAATAGACAAAATATTGTTGGTAATGCAAGTAAATATCCTAATTTAACCAAAGAAACTCTTAAAAATATTTCTGGTTATAATGAAAATGAATCGAATGTAACCATTGGTTTTCACGCAATTGAATTTCTTTTATGGGGTCAAGACAATACAGCACCTTCAGCAAAAATGAGCGGACAAAGACCTTTAACAGATTATACAACAGATGCAAATGCAACGCGAAGAGGGCAATATTTAAAAGTTGCCACAGAATTGTTAATTGACGATTTAAAATCTGTTACAAACCAATGGAAAATAGGCGCAACTTATAGAGAATCTTTTTTAGGAATGCCAGCAGATGATGCAATTAGCATGATTCTTAGAGGTGCTGCAAAATTAAGTAAAGGTGAATTAGCCGGAGAAAGAATGGCGGTTGCAGTTAAAAATCAATCGCAAGAAGACGAACATTCTTGTTTTTCTGACAATACAAATAGAGATATATTTTTAAATGCAAAATCTATCAATAATATTATTAACGGAACTTATAAAAGAATAGACGGAACAAGTATTTCTGGGACTTCTTTATTGGATGTTTTAGCATTGATAAACACAAAAGAATCTACAGATTTAGCTACGACTACAAGCGAAGTAATGACCAAAGTTACAGCTATTTCTGATGCTAAATATTTCGATTTTTTAATTATCGGAGAAACGTTAGATAATTTTAACAAACCAGTAATGGCTGCTGTTTTATCTTTAAGAAAACAAGGCGATTTATTAGCACAATCTGGAAAAACAATTACAGGAAAAACAATTGCCCCAAGTGTCTAAAATTTTCTTAACGAAATATCATATTTTATGTAACCAAACTATCTCTATTCGCAAAGATAGTTTGGTTTTTTGCATTAAACCTTTTTTTATAAATGAAACATTTACCTCTTTTGTTTGGTCTAATTTTAATTATTTCTTGTAGTAAAAAAGAAACTTATATTTCTATTGGAAATTATGAAGAAGGAGAAGAATTATCCGCAGGAAAACTAACCACAACCCTTTTAGGTTCTAATGCTTTTGACCAAGCAGTACCAGGTTTGCCTACGAATACAGATTTACTTTTTTTCGTTGGAAATTCTCTTTTTAGACAAAATTGGGTGAGTGCGCCCTCTTCAACAACCGCCAGAGATGGTTTGGGGCCAACATTTAACGCCAGGTCTTGTAGTTCTTGCCACAATAAAGATGGTAGAGGAATGCCTTTGGATGTTGGACAAGAATTTTCCGCAGGTTTTTTAATGAGAATAAGCGAACATGGACAAAATGCAGTTGGTGGCCCCAAAAATGTAGCAAACTATGGAGATCAAATTCAAGAGCACGCAAATTTAGGGGTTTCGTTTGAGGCAAAAGTAAGTGTAAAATTCAACACTATTTCTGGCACTTTTAGCGATGGTGAAAAATATGAGTTAAGAAAACCAATTTACACCATTTCTAATGAACAATTTGGTTCACTTCAAAATGTATTAACGTCTCCAAGAGTTGGGCAACAAGTTATTGGCTTAGGTTTAATTGACGCTTTATCTAAGGAAGCTATTCTTGCCAATGAAGACGAGATGGATACAAATAACGACGGAATTTCTGGAAGAGCAAATTACGTATGGGACTTTTCTTCCAAAAAAACGGTATTGGGTAAATTTGGTTGGAAAGCGAATCAACCTACTTTACGTCAGCAAGTTGCTGGTGCTTTTAGTGGAGATATGGGGTTAACCACTTCTATATTTCCTGATAAAAATTGCCCTTCTCCACAAAAAGATTGTTTAGATGCAGAAAATGGTGGAACGCCAGAAGTAACAGATAAATCTTTAGATAATATAATGATTTACTCATCCTCGCTTTCTGTACCCATTCGAAGAAATTACAATGCTGAAGAAGTTTTAAAAGGAAAACAAATATTTAGAGATTTAAAATGTACAAGTTGCCATACAGAAGTATTTACAACTTCTAATAATTATCCTTTTAACCCTATTTTACAAAACGTAACGATTAGACCTTTTTCCGATTTTCTTTTACATGATATGGGTGAAGATTTAGCAGATAACAGACCCGATTTTTTGGCTTCTGGTAAAGAATGGAGAACACAACCTTTATGGGGAATTGGAATGATTCACGAAGTAAACAGTCATACATTTCTTTTACACGATGGACGCGCAAGAAACATTCAAGAAGCCATTCTTTGGCATGGTGGAGAGGCTGAAAACGCAAAAAACAACTACAAAAAATTAACAAAAGAAGACAGAACAAATGTACTGGCTTTTATTAACTCTCTTTAAAATGATTAAAAAAACAGTATTTTTAATTGCTATTTTCTGCACTATAATTGCTTGTAATAAAGATAATTTTTCAGAAAAAGTTGCCTTTGACATTCAAAAGTATCAAACAGAATTTGTAAATAATACAATAACTCCTGCCAATGAGGAATTTGTTTTAAATTCAGAGAAACTAAACGAGGCTATTTTAAAATTTTCAACAAACCTAAATAATCAAAATTTATTAAGCCTAAAAACTGCCTGGAAAAATGCAGCTTTATCTTATTCTAAAACCGAAGTTGGTGATTTCGGAGTCATCAAAAATACCGGAATTCATTTAGCAATTTATAGTTGGACTGCAAACGAAACAGGTATAGAAAATTTTATTGCTTCTACTCATGTAATTTCCGAAAGTTCTATAAACAGTTCTCCCACAAAAACTAGAGGTTTAAGCGCTATTGAATATTTAATTTTTGAAAAAACTACTGCAGAAACAATTACTGCTTTTTCCGATCAAAGACGTTTAGATTACCTAATTTATTTAGGAGAAAATTTGTTAAAAAAAGTAAATTCATTAAAAGATCAATGGGAATCTTATAGTAGCATTTTTATCAAAAACAAAACATCTGGCCTTGATGGAAGTATAAATAGGATTGTTAACCAAATGAATGTTTTATTAGAAAATATAAAACGTTTTAAGATCGGAGAACCTTCTGGTTTAGAGAATTCTACAACTGTAAGCACCAATTTACTTCAAGCAGATAAAAGTGGAATTTCTTTAGATATAATTGAAAAAAATATCGAGTCATTAAAAGCTACCTATTTTGGAAACACCTATGGTTTAGACGATTATGTAAGCCTAATTTCTAATAATGATGATATAAACACAGCTATAAAAAATCAATTTTTAGCAATTGAAAATGATATTTCTTCATTCTCTAATTCTTCGCTTAAAGAAGTTATAAATGCTAAGAATTTAAAAGTAAATAACTTATATCAACACATTAAAGAATTAATTGTATTGATAAAAGTGGATGTAGCCAGTACTTTGTCTATCACTGTAACATTTACAGATAACGATGGCGATTAGAGTAACTTGAACATAAAAACTAAAACTTAACTTCTAACGTCACATAGTAATTTCTTGGAGCAGATGGTATAATTCCTGGCCCAGGATATCCTGTTGCTCTTCTGGTAAAATAGGCGTTGTTTAACAAGTTATTTACGCCTGTTTCTAATTTTAAGAATCGGTATTTATAAGATAAAGAAAGGTCTAAAATATCGTAAGCAGGTATTTCTCCTGTTACGCCACTAATGCTTCCGCCTTTGGCGTTGGTTGCGTCTGAAAACTGACTCGACAAATACGAATATTGAATGCTCGATAAGAAATTTTTATACCCAAAACGAATACCCGTTTTTAAATTTACATTTGGTATAAATTCAACTTCATTACCCACCACTCCACTTTTTTCTGAACTTGTATATTCTGAAGTAATAAAGGAAGAATTGATAAAATAGTTAAGGATATAATCTTGATTCATTTCGAAAATTTTCTTCACATTAAAATCGATTAAACTCTCTATTCCTAAAATTCTGGCATCACCAATATTGTCTCTTTCTGCTTTTCCATCTGATCGTGTGTAAATATTAATTCTATCATTATAAAACAACCCAAAAACGTTGGCATCGTAAGAAAAATAATTCTTATAATTTCCACGCAAACCAGCATCTACAGTAAATCCTTTTTCATCTGTAATATCTGGCGAAATTTCGAAAGCTGGGTTTGCAGTACTAATATCAGAAAAAGTTACAGAACGATAATTCTGAGAAATATTTCCATAAAACTCTAGTGATCTATTCAACTTATAGCTTGTTCCCACACCAAAAAGAAAGAAATTTCTTTCGTTGGTTTCTTCTTCGTCTCTTAAATTTTCGTTGATAACATTTAAAGCTTGATCCAAAACTATATCTTTAATAATCTCGTCTCTTTGTGTGTTTATATATTCGAACCGAAAGCCTGGAGTAATTGAAAAATTCTCATTTATATAAAAAATATTTTCTCCAAATAAAGACACGTTCAAATTCGGAAACGTACTATTCGATTGTCTTGGATAGTTAGGATATTGATCTAATTTCATCGAAAAATCTGCATCCGAACCATTTGAACCTGGGCCTTGCATATTGGTATTTTCTGCTTTGTAAAATTTTGAACCAATTAAGAACGTTCCTTTTTTATTAAAAACGCTGTATTTATGTACCAATCTCGATTCGAAACCAAAGTTTTTAAAAGTTCCTTTTATTAAATCTCTTTCGTTTCCTGGATCTACTTGATTTACTCTATTCGTTCGAAACCCTAAGGCATCTCTTAAAGCATTCAACCCAAAAAAGTTGAAAGAAAAATTTGTTTTTTCTGAAAAAGTATGCTCCCATTTTAAATTATACAACAACCAATTTACCTGAAACCAATTTCTTTTTCGATTGCTTTGGTACGGATTTTCTCTAAACATTTGATCGGTTAAACCTCCTCCTTGTTGTGCCAAATAATCTAAATAGGTTAACTCTGCACTAAAAACATTTTTATCACTTGGCTTATATGCTACATGAACAAAGGCATTTTTAGAATTGAAATTAGAGTTGGGTCTAAACCCATCTCCTTTCTTATAGTTGATATAAGAATAGTAAGAAAATTTTCCTTTGGTACCACTTACACTCGTAAAATTTGTGTACAAACCATAACTTCCTGCTGTGTTTCTAGTGATAACCTCGAAAGCTTCATTTGCATTTGGTTTCTTAGTTACAAAGTTTACAAGTCCTCCAAATTGCGTTCCATATTGCAAAGAGGCAGCTCCTCTAATTACCTGAATTTCGTCTAAGCCTTCTGCTGCAGGTGTATAATAACTTTCTGGATACCCTAAAACATCTGCACTAATATCATACCCATTTTGTCGGGTATTAAAATTGGCAGTTCTATTGGGGTCTAAACCACGACCACCAATGTTTAATTGCAAACCAGCATCATCATTTTGGTAAATGTTTAAACCTGCAATTTGGTTGAAAATCTGACGCGCATTATTTGAGGCTAAATTTGCGGTAGATTGATTTACCAAAATAACTTCGGTTTTCTTTCCTGCAAAAATGGAAGTTCCAACAACATCTTTTAAACGTTTCAATTCAAAAACTCTTTCTTTTCTTGCTCTAATTTGAATTTCTGATAATTCTTCTGAAAAGGATTCTAAAACGACTTTTACGTTTACATAATTATCTGATTTTAAATAGACGTTTTTTAATCGGTAATTTTCGATGTAAAATATCAACGGAATTTCTTGTGCTTCTGTCGTAAAAGAAAATTTTCCTAAAACTCCTGTTTGGGCTAATAAAACACCTGTTTCGTTATAAATTTCGACTTTGTTTATGGGATTATTTTCTTCTGAAACAACAGTTCCTGTAACTTTATACTGGCTGAATCCCAAGAATTGAAATCCTAAGAAAAATGCTAAAACTATCTTGTTTTTTATCATTTTAAATTCCTTTTATTTTTATTTCTGATGAAAATGGCAACACCCATTCTCTATGTTTAAACGATTGTTTTTGCTGATATAAATCAACTTTAGAGTTGATGTATTTTGTACTCATTCTTCCATTTAAAGCGACATAACTTTCTACAAAAACACCCACATTTTCATGCCCTTGTTTTGTAAAATGGTCTCCTAAATAGTGTGCATATTCCAAGATAAAATCTGGTTGAAAACTCATTTGTTTTTCCTGAAAAGACGTTAAAAAATCGGTATTATCGACCATAAAAGAGCTCCCAGTTTTTAGATTTACGATTTTAAAATTTGTGCTGCCTGCTTTTTCCATTAACATGACTCGCCAAGAAAAACGATAGCCTTCTTCCGTCCAAAATAATTCTCCAGGATATAATAAATAACGCCAAGGAATTACTATTTGTAGTAGTAAAAATGCACCGATAATTAGTAAAATCCCTTTTCTTTTTGCTTTTGGAAAATGATATTCTTTAAGATCTTGAACAATCGTTTTCGTTTTTAAAATATATTTACGAATAAAGTGGATGATTTTTTCATGCAAACTTGCATCAAAAAAGACCAAGGTAGAAACAATCATTATAAAAGGGAACATACCTATTGGAAACAATACTCTTGTAAAAACGTGGAAAAACACCACCATAAAAAAGGCAAACAAACGTGTTCTTTTATACAATAACAAAAACGGAATTGCCAAATCGTATAACATTCCAGCCCAACTCATCGCATAAAAAAACCAATCTTGTTGCATAATGGTTTCTCCAATAAATGGTAAATCGTATTTAGAGGGCAACCAAATTTTTAAGGGCATTGCTCTAAACAACCAATCGGAATTTATTTTTGCCAATCCTGCATAAAAATATACGATTCCTAAAACTATTTTAATGCTATCTATTGTCCATTTTGGCACAAAACTAAACTGCTTTTTCTTATTGTAAGCATCTACTGAAAAATAGGCGTTTGCAGGTAAAAAAATCAATAAAAAACTTAAAACACTTATAAAATAATAGTGATTTAGGTAGGTCGTTTTATCCATCAATTCTATATAGGTAAATGATAGAAAAAAAGTAGTAATTGCCAAGCGATATTTATAGCCAAATGCCACAGAAAGAGCAGAAATTCCACAGATTAAAAAAAGAAGATATGTATAGTTTCCTAATGGTTTTATCCATTCGAAACCGTAATAAGAAAAGAAAAAATTTGGCTGTATGTAAAGTTTATCAATCCAACCATTTGCCCAAAAACGAACGATACTTCCAAACATCATCAACCCAAAAAATAAACGAAAAACGGCTAAAGGCGCTGCTTTTGTTTGGGCGTTAAAATTGTAGGAAAAATAATTGTTTTTCATAAAAACCTACCTAAAAAATAAAGCTTTCTGTATGTATGGTCGAGCACAGTCGAGACTTGTTTTTGTTGATAGCTTACAAGTAAACAAACCCTCAAGAATTGTATTCGCTACTTTCCTTTTTTATTTTGGTAACCTTGAGGAGACATACTTAATAACTTTATAATTAATCGCCATCATTATCTACATAGCCATCATCTAAAGGTATATTAAATGTCTGCATCATATCTACTTTTAATAAAATAATTGCTTTTTGTAACTCGTCATAAGCATTTAACATTTTGGAATTGTCTGATATAATTTGCGCTGAGAAATCTGTATTTAGACTATTAATTTTTATTTTTGCAGTAGCAAACTGAGCTTCTATTTTGGTAGCTAAATCTCGTCTATCTAAAGCCAACAAATAGTCTTTAAAACTGATACTACCATTTCCATTAAAAAGGTTTTCAACCGCTGTTAATGCTTCTAATGCTAATGTTTTAGATACATCTTTTTTATAAACAGCTTCTACTTTTTCTGGCAGTGGATTTGTAGAGAAAATACCAGCAGGAATTCCAAATTTGTTTGTTCTTACTCCTTTTTCGAAGAAAAAAACATAATCATTAATAATTTTATTAAAAGTACCAGATGAAGTTCTTTCTAAGTTGTTAACAAAAGTATTTCTATTAGCTTTAAATTTAGCAACAACATCTTTAGTCAAGTTGTTCATTTGGTTTAATACATCTGTTAAATACTTTTTATACTTATCGTTGTTAGTTGCAGTAGTAAATTTTGCTAAAATCTCGTTATCATTATCACCAACACCGTATAATAAATAGTCTAAAGCAGGAAAACCTTGTGCATCATGATTGTTAGCACTGTTTAAATCGTAACTTCCTGAAGAAATATTACTTTCAACATCTGCAACAGTAAGCGGATATACATTCATATAGAAAGAATATTGAATTTCTTCTGCTTTACCAATATTATACATTTCTATATATTGCCACTTTTTGTAAGCTTCCAACCAAGCTACTCTTAAATCTTCTAATGTTGTTTGTGTAGGATTGTTTATAAACGTATCTCCAATAGATTTTAAAGATTTCATTTTGCTGGCAAATTCATCATAAGAAGGAGTAATAATGTTATCTGCTATATTTGTAAGCATTATTTTTCTATCAAAATTATCTTTGACTTCAACCCCACCTTCTTCTCCAGAACTACAGGAATTAAAAATAATTGCGGCTACAAAAAGTAAACTAATTTTTTTAAACATCTTATTTCTATTTATTCTAAATAAAGATACAAAAGTAGTAAAAAGCGGTTAAATTAACCGCTTTTTACTACGAATATTTAATAATATTTTAATTGGCTGCTTGCGCTAATGTAAAGTTGAATTTTCCAGCAATGCTATTCGATATTTGATCTAAAGTAGCTCCAGAAACATCCCAAAAACCATTATCTTTTAATAAAGTATCCATAAAGGTATCAACTTCTGCTTTTGTAAAATAAGATTCTGATGAATTTGGTTTTCTTGTAAATTGTAAACTATATACAAATCCTAAACCTTCAGACAAATCATGAAAAGCAGCTGCCTTATCTGTAGCTAACTTACCTTTACCTTGTTGTAAATAATATACAGCTCTAACTCCTATAATTTCAGATATTTTTTCTCTTAAAATTTCTGCTTGTGCATTTCTTGTATTATAATCTTTAGCAACGATTGCGGCTCTTCCTAATTTAAAAGCATCGTAAATAGCTTTAGAAATTCCTGCAAAATCTGCATCTCCTTCTACTCTACTTAAATACTTATTTAAAAAACTGTCTTTACCTAAAACTGGGGCAGTAATATCGTCTTCAGCTCCATATAAATAACCAAAAGCCTCATCCCATTTGTGCTCCATTGTTGTGTAGTTTTTACCACTTGCAGTAACACCTCCATTATTGTCGGCTATATTTGTAGCTTCGTCTAAAACAGCTTTACTTAAATAATTGTTTAAAATTTGATCGACCATTAAACCACCAATTAAACTTTTTGCAATTAATTGATTGTACTCTACCCCTTTTTTATTTACGTAACGTGTAGAACCACCTCCAGCTTGCTGAATTTTACCAGCAACTCCTGCAGCAGCATCTGTGTTCCAATTAGGAAAAACTTCTGAAACTTGTGCAGCAATCCAACCATCGAACTGATTTTTAATTGCTGTTGCATCTGTAGAATTGGCTGAGAAAAAATCTTTTGAAGCCGCAACTTTACTACGAATATTTTTTGAAGATGCGTTTAAATCTGCATCAGAAAAATCTGCATTACCAGCAGTATGTGCAAATTTAGCATCTAAAGTGGTTTCTGTTTCTGTCGTTTTCTTTAATGCTGCAACAAATTCTACTGCCATTTTAATTCTGGTGGTTTGCCCATTAAAGTTTACTGTAGATTTTCCATTTCTTTCAAAACTATAGGTTTTAGGAGCTACCGTTTTTGGTAAATCTTTTTCAGCTTTCTTACAAGAAACTAAACTTGCAACTACAGCTAAGGATACGAATACTTTTTTCATTTTTATTAAGATTAACTATAAATAATATTTTATTTTTTAGCAAATATAAGACTCAAATTGAGTTTTGCAAAGTTTATTTAGAATAAATTAAAATAAGAAAATAAAAATACTTATATGTTATTGAAAATGAGAAATTAAAATTATTGCTTTTTTAGATATGCTACCACAGCTTTTCGAATATCGTGTGCGAGTTCTTCTTTTTTAGGATGATAAATAGACAAAACCTCGTTACTTTTATTTGATAAAAAAGGAATGTCGAATCCTTTTAACAAATAATCGGAAAAAGCGATTGTGTATGTAAGAGAAGAATTTATATGATTGTTATTAATCCACCAAGTATTGTTTTTGAATTCAATATTATGTATATGTAAATATGCGCCTGTTCCCTTCGCCTTTTTTCCATAATCTAAGACTCTTTTTAGCAGACTTCCTTTCAATTCTACTTTTACAATGTCTCCACCATAAGGCAAAACTCTAAAAATATCTACGGGTGTAATATTACCAACCAACTGATCGTCAATTCGAATAGAACCTCCATTTACAATGGCACCATCAATTTTATCATTATAAGCAAAAGACATTGCTTTGGTAATAATTTGCCCTAAATTGGTTGGTTTGCTTCTAATATTACTGTCTCTACCATCTAAAGGGATGGTTGTTTTATAAATTATCTCTTCCGGATTTTTAATAACATCTTTAATTTTTGCATTTAAAATGTTTTCCCATTTATCTACGATTCCACCTACATTTTCGTCTGTTTCAATCGTTTTATTGATTTCTTTCAATTCAGATTTTACAATGGTTTTCTTTGTTTTTTTATCGTAAGAAATACGATGAATATATACGGTTTTTGCATTTGCATCTGCTTTCGAAATTTGAACATTGCCCACAAAATTATTACTATTGGTGTGTTCATGACCTCCCATAATTAAAGGAACATTTGGTAGTAATTTGGCGATTCTCTTATCGTGCATTAATTTTACATGCGTCAACCCAAAAACTATAGCTACACTGTCTTTTATGGAATTATAAGATTCTTTTGCTTTGAGGATCATATTTCCATATTCCACATAATCTTTTGGGTTAGATGGAATGCAAACACTTATAAAACCTATCTTTATTTTTGTACCATCTGCATCTACTAATTCTCTTATAAACGTTTTATTTACTGGTGTTTTAATTCCATTTTGTTCTTTATAAAAAGGAATAACAGTTTCTTTAGTTTTTAGTTTCACATTGGCAGAAATCCAAGGGAAATTACTTTCGTTTAAACGTTTTTGAAGATTTTGTTGCGATAAATCGAATTCGTGATTTCCGAAAGCGACCAAATCGAAATTCATGGCATTCATAACTTCTACCATTTGTTTTCCACGAACTCTTTCTCCATTGACTTTTAGCGTTCCAATTAAAGACGGATTTAAAAAATCTCCTGCCATAAAAAGCAGTGTATTTTTGTTTTCTTTTAGTAAATTCTTATGTACAGTTTCTACTCTTGCCATGCCACCAAATTCGCCTCCTTGAATGGGTGAAATTTCGTACACGTCGTTTAATTGCAGAAACGTAAAATCTATTTTACCATCTTCTTTTGTTGCGTTTTTTACTGAAGAACAGGCTGTTATAAGTACTAAAAAAGAAATTAAAAAATATAGAATATTATTTTTCATAAAACAAATAAAAACTTTAATTAATATAAATTAACAAGGTAAATAACAACTACATAAAAACCTCTAAAGCCTTATTATAAGCACTCTCGAAACTCATGGGTTTTATATTGGTATCTGCTTTTTGTGCTGTAAAATAACTAACTAATTTTTCAGTTGGCATATTTCCAGTCAACTCGTCTTTTGCCATTGGGCAACCTCCATACCCTTTTATTGCTCCATCGAATCTATTGCAGCCTGCTTTAAAAGCGGCATCTACTTTTTCGTGCCATTTATTTGGAGTCGTATGTAAATGTGCACCAAATTCTATTTGTGGGTACTGTGGAATTAAGTTGGAAAATAAATAGTCAATCACTTTTGGTGTAGAACTACCAACAGTATCTGATAATGATAATATTTTCACACCCATTTTGGCCAATTTCTCTGTCCAATTTCCTACAATTTCTACATTCCAAGGATCTCCATAAGGATTTCCAAACCCCATAGATAAATAAGCAACCACTTTCTTATTCGTTTTATCTGCAATTGTTAGAATTTTGTCTAAAGTTTCTATCGATTCTGCAATGGTTTTATGCGTATTTCGCATTTGAAAGTTTTCGGAAATAGAGAAGGGATAGCCCAAATAATCAATTTCTTCGAATTTAGAGGCATCTTCTGCTCCTCTTACATTTGCGATAATTGCCAATAATTTACTATTTGTTTTAGACAAATCTAATTTCGCTAAAACAGCTGCTGTATCTCGCATTTGCGGAATCGCTTTGGGCGAAACGAAACTGCCAAAATCAATCGTGTCGAACCCAACTTTTAAAAGTGAATTGATATACAATGCTTTTTTCTCTGTAGAAATAAAATGAGATTTTATTCCTTGCATTGCGTCTCTTGGACATTCTATAATTTTAACTTTTTTCATGAATTCAAATATACAGAAACTACTGTAGTTCTAAAATTTTTATTGAATTTATTAATTGCTTTTTGGTACTTTTGCAATTCTATAATGAATGTTAAAAAACATACTTTACAAGTTATTGTTACTGCCCAGTTTTTCTACACACCTCTTTGGTTTGTAGAAAACAAAATTAACTTAGGCTTAATTGCTGTTTTTCAAATAAGTAAATCTATTTTTAGAAACTTAACTGTGGAGTTACAATTTAGTTTTATTACAGGGCTACTACTTTTTACTTTGTTTATAATTACTAATCGTTTTTCTCTATTTAAAGTATATTTTAATCGTAATTTGTTAAAATAAGTAGAGTTTATATGTTTAGAAAAACATTATAGTTAAGTATTCTAAAAAATAAGAATGACTCAACATAGAAAAAGAAATAAAAATTTAGGTTTGGTAGAGCTTATTGCCATTGCTTTAGGAGGAATGGTTGGTGGTGGCATCTTTACAGTTCTTGGAATTTCTGTTTCTATGATTGGTAGTTTAACTCCAATTGCCATAATTGTTGGCGGTTTAATTGCTTCTTTAGCAGCATATTCTTACGTGAAACTTGGTTTGTATTATAAAGATGAAGGTGCTACGTACTCTTTTTTTAAACACACATACCCAAACTCAAGTTTTTCTGCATCTGCTATTGGTTGGTTTATTATTTTTGGCTATATAAGTACATTAGCCTTATATGCATACACATTTTCTTCTTATGCTATTAGTAGCAGCGATTTTGCAAACAATATTTGGGTTCGTAAAGGAATCGCAATTGCAGTTATTGGTATTTTTACATTTATAAATATATGGAGTGTAAATGGAATGGGTAAAATTGAAGATTTAATGGTCTATACAAAACTCGTTATTTTAACAATTATATCAATTATATTAATAACTCATGGAAATACAGATTTTGGCACTTTTGTAGAAAATATGTCTGTAGATTTCGAAAAATCGAACATGTTTTCCATCTTAATTGTTGCTTCTCTAACTTTTGTTGCTTATGAAGGCTTCCAATTGGTAATAAACGCAGTTGGAGAAATGACAAATCCAAAAAAAAATATTCCAAGAGCTATTTATAGTGCGATTGCATTGGCAATATTAATTTATGTTGTAATTTCTATTGGGGCTTTGTTTGCAATTCCTAAAGAAGAAATTATTAAAAATAAGGAATTTGCTTTGGCCTCTGGAGCAGGAACCGTTTTAGGTAATATAGGAACAAACTTGGTTATTTTAGGAGCACTTTTAGCAACTAGTAGTGCCATTAGTGGAACTATTTTTGGCTCTTCCAGACAAATGTCTGTCGTAGCTAAAGATGGTTATTTTCCTAAAATTTTAGCTGTTCGAAAAAATGGAAGCCCACAAAATTCTATTATTGCTATGGCTTTATTAGCTTGTATATTAATTACAGTTGGTGGATTGGAGTTAATATTAGAATTTGGTAGTGTTACTTTCCTCTTAGTTTCTTTGTTAATGGCTATTGCAAATTATAAAATTAGAGATAAAACAAACTCTTCTACTCTTATAACTATAATTTCTATTATAGGTTTAAGTATTGGTGGTTTTTTAATCCTTTATTACGAATTTACCAATGAATGGAAACAAATGTTAGTAATACTTTTATTATATGCTTTGCTAAGTTTTGGCGCTTGGAAATTTTCTAAAAATTAAAATATACACAATAAGTAAATAAAATGAAAAATAATAAAAAATTAAGCGAACTATCTGCGACAGCAATCTGTGGTAACGATATTAGTTCTTCTGTTTTGTATGTATCTGCTTTAGCAATTGCCTTTGCTGGTCAGTATGCTTGGATTACACTTTTAATCGTATCTTTTGTCTTATTTTTATTTAGAAAAATTTATGGAGAAGTTGTTGGTGCACTACCTTTAAATGGAGGTGCTTATAATGCGCTTTTAAATACAACAAGTAAATCTACAGCCTCTTTTGCTGCAACACTTACACTATTATCTTACATGGCAACTGCTGTTATTTCTGCAAATGAAGCAATCCATTATTTACATTATATAATACCATCTATGCCCATAATAATTGCAACTATAATATTATTGGCGTTGTTTGCTTTTTTAGTAATTGGTGGTATTTCTGAATCTGCAAAAGTAGCAGTTGGTATTTTTCTTTTTCATTTAACTTCTTTAGTAATATTAAGTGGTTTTATTATTTACTATTTTACTGAAAATGGAATTCCTACGTTTATAGATAATTGGAATTTCCCTTTAAAAGATGGAAGCATTACAAACGCTATTTTCTTAGGTTTTGCAGCTTCTATGTTAGGGGTTTCTGGTTTTGAAAGCTCTGCAAATTTTGTTGAAGAACAAAAAAGAGGTGTTTTTCCAAAAACGCTTAAAAATATGTGGTCCATTGTAAGTATTATAAATCCTTTAATGGCCGTCTTTGCATTGGCTTTATTTACAATTCCTGTGTTGCAAACGGATGAATATCAAAATACATTATTAATAAAAATGGGAAAACATGTTGGTGGAGAATCGATTGCATATCTAATTGCCATTGATGCCTTTTTAGTGTTAAGTGGTGCTGTTTTAACCTCTTTTGTAGGTGTAACAGGACTCTTAGAAAGAATGGCCTTAGATAGAATAATTCCACCATTTTTCTTGAAAAAAAACAAAAAAGGAAGTTCTTATAGAATTATTATTATTTTTCTACTGTTATCTGTTTCAGTTTTACTAATAACAAAAGGAAATGTAAAGTTATTAGCGGGTGTTTATACTATTTCATTCTTATCTGTAATGGCTTTATTTGGAATTGGAAATATTTTATTGAAAGTAAAAAGAAGCCAATTACCAAGACCAGAAAGAGCTTCTTGGCTAGCAGTGTTTATAGCCATTGGAGCAGTTTTAATTGCGCTTTTTGGAAACATCTTAATGCCAGCAAAAGAAGATTTACCAAGTAATATAACCGTTTTTCTATATTATTTTATACCTACCATTTCTCTAATTGTAATAATGTTAAATAGAACTTTTTTATTAAAGTTAGTTTTAAAACTAATAGATTCTTTTTTTATTCCAATTCGAAGATTTGTTGAAAAATCAGACAAGCATATTCAAAAAGTAATTGACACCATAAACGACCAAGAATTTGTGTTTTTTACGAGAGGAGACAGTATTGCAACCCTAAATAAGGTAATGTTGTACATTTCTAAAAACGAACACACAAAAAAAATAAAAATTGTAACAGTTGTTGGAAAAGAAAATGTCTATAACAAAAATTTAGAACAAGAAATAGATTTCTTAAACAGAGAGTATCCAGATATTGAAATTGAACTTGTAAAGATTGATGGTGAATTCAACCCGCAATTAATAAGAGAACTTTCAGAAAAATGGCAAATCCCTATCAACTTTATGTTTATTGGTTCTTTAGATAAAAAATTTCCTTATAGAATTGAAGAACTAGGTGGTGTTCGCTTAATTATTTAGATTAATATTAAAACCGAAATCGCTACAAAAACAATAATTTGTGCCCATTTTAAATACAAACCTGTTTTTTTGTGTTCTTTTAAATAAATAGATACTTTTCCAGCAAGAACAGCAATACTTCCAAAAACAATAAAAGAAACTAAGATAAAATGGAAGCCTAAAATATAAAATTGTAAAATGGTAGACATTTCTGAAGAAAATAAAAACTGAGGAAAAAATGCCAAAAAGAAAATGGTTACTTTCGGATTTAAAACATTCATTAAAAAACCCGTTTTAAACAACTGAAACGTACTTTTTTGTGTTACATTTTCTGTAGAAATTAAAATTTCTGAATCACTTTTGTAAACACGATATGCCAAATACAACAAATAACTCGCACCTAAAATTTTAATAATTAGAAATAAATTCTCATTTTCTTTGATGATTGTGGAAACTCCAAATGCAACCAATGTAGTATGAATGATACAACCTGTCATCAATCCAAAAACAGTTGCCAAACCATATTTTCTTCCATTTACAATACTTTGTGTTAACACAAAAATATTGTCTGGCCCTGGAGAAACTGCAAGAACAGAAGTCGCTAAAATAAAGGAGATCAATGTTTCAATCATAAATTATTAAGATGAGACAGGTTTCACAGATTAGCACAAATATCGTTATTTGTTTTTAAAATAAACATATTCAAAAACTTTAAAAGCTAGTTTAAATTTTACACCAACATCAATTTTCCCACAACTTCGTCACCCAATTCTTCATTCATCATTTTTATAATTTTTTCTTTCCCATAACTCAACTCTTCACGCAAAACAGAAGAAGTTAAATTAATTATCAACGTTTTATTTTGAAGTTTTACAGAAGTTGTATGCGTTGCAACTCCTTGCCCCATCATTTTTGTCCAGGTTTCTTCCACTTTAATTTTTTGCATTCCTTTGCTTAAATTATTTTCTTTGATAAAACTCTGCATTAAATCTTTTACCGAAAAAGAATCGTTTTCTCTTTTTGACATGAATTAGTTGTAGATATTAGATATTAGATATTAGATATTAGATATTAGATATTAGATATTAGATATTAGATATTAGATATTAGATATTAGATATTAGATATTAGATAAAAATTAAAAAACTTAGCGACTTAAAAAAATAATTCTTTGCCAATCTGCGAATTTTCGAAAAAAAAATCCAATTGAACTTCAAACTTCCAGCTTCTAACTTCCAACTAAAGCTTAAAAATCTGATAAGGTTTATTACTCTGCTTCACAATATTCTCTGTTCTTTCAGAATGCGTATCTGTAATAAAAATTTGTCCGAATTCGTCGTTATTTACCAATTCTATAATTTGTAAAACTCTGTTTTCATCTAATTTATCGAAAATATCGTCCAATAATAAAATAGGAATTACTTCCGATTGTTGTTTAATAAAATCAAACTGCGCCAACTTTAAAGCAATTAAATACGATTTTTGCTGTCCTTGCGAACCAAATTTTTTAATTGGGTACTCTCCTATTTCAAAACTTAAATCGTCTTTATGAATTCCTGAAGTTGTGTATTGTAAAATTTTATCTTTCTCTAAAGATTTTCGCATTAAATCTTGCATCGAAAAATCGTGTAACTGACTTTTATAAATTAAATTCACACGTTCTTTATTTCCTGATATAATTTGATATTTCTGGTTAAAAATAGGAATAAATTCCTCTAAAAAAGTTTTTCTAACCTCATAAATTTTAGATCCATAGTCAGAAAGTTGTTCATCATAAACACTTAAATTTAAAGCATCGAACGTTCTATTGGCCGCGAAATATTTTAACAATGCATTTCGCTGACTCAACACCTTATTATACGCAATTAAATCTTGTAAATATTTTTTGTTTTGCTGAGAAATTACACCATCTATAAATTTTCTTCTAGTATCACTACCTTCTGTAACCAAATCTCTATCTGCAGGAGAAATAATAACCAATGGCAATTGCCCAATATGTTCCGAAAACTTATCGTAACTTTTTCCATTTCTTTTTAAAACCTTCTTTTGTCCTTTTTTTAAACTACAAACAATTTTCTCGTTTCTATCCTTTAAAAGATAGTCTCCTTCTATCATAAAAAAACCTTCTCCATGTCTAATATTTTGTATTGCGACCGAATTAAAGTAACTTTTTGCAAAAGAAAGATAATAAATGGCGTCTAAAACATTGGTTTTACCAACACCATTGTCGCCCACAAAACAATTTATTTTCTGCTGAAAATCAAAAGATTGCGACTCAATATTTTTAAAATTAACCAAAGAAAGTTTCTGTAAATACATAAATAAAGAATGTTCTTAAAAACGATTTGCAAATTATTGAAAATTTTGCGAATTATTGCCTTTTAAAATCCAATTAAAAAAACTATTTTTGTCGCCACTAATTTTTTAAGTAAAAGATGGCAACATACAAGAAGAAATACAAACCAGAAGGTAAAAAAGAGCAACAAGATGTTGACAATATGGAGAGTACAACTGCAGAAGTATTTAATACTTTAGACGAAACTGCCTCGAAATCCGAGCAATGGATAGAAAAAAACAGCAAACCGTTGTTTTACTCTTTAGTTGCAGCTGTTGTTATTTTCTTAGCTTATTTAGGGTATAACAAATATATTGTAGAGCCAAATGAATTGGAGGCCTCCAACGAATTGGCATTTCCAAGAAAATATTTCGACGAAGCTGCAACTGCAGGTTCTGGAATCGATTCTTTATTAAACTTAGGTTTAGAAGGTGTAGATGGAAAATATGGTTTTTTAGATATTGCAAATTCTTATAGCGGAACAGATGCTGGAAACTTAGCGAATTATTATGCTGGTGTTTCTTATTTACAATTAAAAAAATACGACAAAGCAATTGAGTATTTAAACAAATTCGATTCAAACGATGCCTTATTAGGTCCTGTTTCTTTAGGTGCCATTGGAGATGCTTTTGCAGATATCAATCAGCCAGAAGACGCTTTAGATTATTACGAAAAAGCAGCGAATAAAAAAGAAAATTCATTTACAACTCCTTTATATTTATACAAAGCTGGTCAAACAGCAATGCAATTAAAGAAGTTCGATAAAGCTGAGTCGTTATTCACAAAAATTAAAGAAAACTACCCAAATTCAGATCAAGGTAGAGATGTAGAGAAATTTATCTACGCAGCAAAATACGCTGGTAAATAGTATGCAGTATACAGTCTCAGTAAGCAGTAAACTTACTGTAAACTGCAACTGAAAACTGAAAACTAAAAATTATGGCTACAACCAATTTATCTTATTACGATAAAGCAACAATCCCAAATGCGAAATCTTTTCGATTTGGGATTGTTGTTTCTGAATGGAATCCAGAAATTACAAAAAACTTACAAAAAGGAGCAATCGAAACTTTAATCGACTGTGGTGCTTCCAAAGAAAATATTATTTCTTGGGAAGTTCCTGGAAGTTTCGAATTGGTTTTTGGTTGCAAAAAAATGATTCAATCGCAACAAGTAGATGCCATTATTGCCATTGGAAATGTTATTCAAGGTGAAACCAAACATTTCGACTTTGTTTGTGAAGGCGTTACCCAAGGAATTGTAGATTTAAATATAAAATACGATGTTCCTGTTATTTTCTGTGTCTTAACAGATAATACCAAACAACAATCTTTAGAAAGATCTGGTGGTAAATTAGGGAATAAAGGAATAGAATGTGCTGTTGCTGCTGTAAAAATGGCGGCTCTAAGAAACATTAACAGAAGTAAAGAAAACATTGGTTTTTAAAACTTTTCACTTTCCTTCAAGGTTTTTTATAAAATATTCCTTTGCAAACTCTACTAAAAAGTTACACAAATAATTTAAGAATACTTTTAGCATCAATCTTTGAGAAATTCCTTTAATTTCTTTAAATTTGAAATGCTTTAAAATTGGTACAGAAATTGATTTATCAGAATTAATATTCACCAATTATTTCTAAAACTATGGGATTTTTAAAACGTACAAACAAAAAATTTGATTATCAACCTCGTTATTATAAAGGAGAAGGAAACCCTTTTAAAATCGAGCACAAACTAGATCAGTTTAGAAAAACTGCAGGAAAAAATAAAGGAATTAAAGGCAAGTTTAACGACGCTTTCGACGATTTAAAAAATTCGGACAAAAGTGTAAACAAAACACTTTTAATAATTATTGCTGTTTTAGTACTAATTTTTTTATACATCATCGATTTCGATTTATCCATATTTACTAGAAATTAATGTCAGACATTATTCAACTTTTACCAGATCATGTTGCCAACCAAATTGCAGCAGGAGAGGTCGTACAACGTCCAGCTTCTGTTGTAAAAGAATTGCTAGAAAATGCAATTGATGCTGGTGCAACTAATATTACATTATTACTAAAAGACGCTGGTAAAACGCTAATTCAAGTTATAGATAATGGCAAAGGAATGAGTGCCACAGATGCAAGAATGTGTTTCGAAAGACATGCAACCTCTAAAATACAAAAAGCGGAAGATTTATTTAATTTGTGCACTAAAGGTTTTCGTGGAGAAGCACTTGCCTCAATCGCTGCAATTGCGCATGTTGAATTAAAAACGAAGCAAAAAGACGAAGAATTAGGCACTTGTATTAAAGTTGAAGGTAGCAAAGTTGTTGCACAAGATTTTATTTCTACAAGTGAAGGCACAAGTTTGGCGGTTAAAAACTTGTTTTACAACATTCCTGCAAGACGAAATTTTTTAAAATCGGATACTGTTGAAACAAGACATATTATAGACGAGTTTCAAAGAGTAGCTTTGGCACATCCAAATATTACTTTTTTATTACACCATAACAACAACGAGGTGTATCATTTAAAAGGAAGCAATCTTAGAAAACGAATTGTTGCGGTTTTTGGAGCTAAAATGAATGAAAAATTAGTTCCAATAGACGAAACTACAGACATTCTTAAAATTGAAGGATTTGTTGCAAAACCAGAATTTTCGAAACGAAAACGTGGCGAACAATTCTTTTTTGTAAACGATCGATTTATAAAAAGTTCGTATTTAAATCACGCAGTTGTAAATGCCTTCGATGGTTTGTTAGAACAAGGAGCACATCCCTCCTATTTTTTATATTTAACGGTTCCTACAAGTTCTATTGACATCAATATTCACCCTACAAAAACCGAAATAAAGTTCGATAACGAAAAAGCATTGTATGCCATGTTAAGAGCCACTGTAAAGCACAGTTTAGGGCAATACAATGTGGCACCCGTTTTAGATTTTAATAGAGATGCGAATTTAGATACTCCTTATAGTTTTAAATCGAATGGAAAAAAAGCGAGTGTTCCTAAAATTTCTGTAAATCCAGATTTTAATCCGTTTAAAGAAGAACAGAAAAAAGAAAACAATTTTCCATTTAAAAGAGGGAAAAATACCCAAAGTTGGGAATCTTTATATACTTCTGTAGATACAATTGAACAAACTCCACAAGAGAATTTGTTTCAACATCAAGAAGAAGCAAAAGCGCAGAAAACATTTCAAATACAGCGTAAATATGTGCTGAGTTCCATAAAATCTGGAGTGGTTTTAATCAACCAATCTTTGGCACACCAACGTGTTTTATACGAACAATTTTTAGAAAGTATTACCGTTAAAGAAGCAAACAGTCAGCAATTATTATTTCCTGTGAAAATTGCATTTTCATCTGCAGAAATAGAAATGATTTACACGATTAAAACCGAATTAGAAAATGCAGGTTTTTCGTTTGATGAATTTACAAAAGACAGTGTAACCATTAAGGGAATTCCGGTTTCGGTAACCGAAAGTAAAATTACCATCATTTTAGAAGAATTGCTAAATGATATCGATTTGGAAGTGCCAGATGCGAGTTTTAGTCATTTTGATGTAATGGCAAAATCATTCGCCAAAACATTGTCCATAAAAACAGGCACATTATTATCCGAAAAAGAGCAAGAAGGTTTGGTTAACGACTTGTTTTCGTGTAAAGAACCAACGATTTCTCCTTTTGGAAAAGCAACTTTTAAAACATTAACAATCCACGAAATCGATAATTTATTCAATAGCTAAATATGAATCTTAAACTTACAGACGCCATAAAGCATCTAATTATAATTAACGTAATTGTTTTTATTGCACCACAATTATTAAAATTAGATTTTACCAATATTTTGGCATTGCATTTCCCCAAAAACGAACATTTTGGCATTTGGCAATATGTAACACACATGTTTATGCATGGAAGTTTCGCTCATATTCTATTTAACATGTATGGTTTGTGGGCATTTGGAACACCTTTAGAACAAATGTGGGGAAAGAAAAAATTCTTATTTTTCTTTTTTTCAGCAGGAATTGGTGCAGGTCTAATTTATACTTTGGTTAATTATTATCAGTTTAATGGAATTTATGAACTTTTTGTTAATGCTGGTTTAAACCCCGATGAAATTTTATCAATATTAAAAAAAGGAAACACTAATGATGCTAGAGTTGTAGCCGCAATTACACAAGAGCAATTCAATAAAATTTCTATGCTTTACAATACACCTGCAGTTGGAGCTTCTGGAGCAGTTTATGGAGTTTTGGTAGCTTTTGGTTTGTATTTTAAAGATGCTAAATTGGCTTTAATCTTTTTCCCAGTTCCAATCGCTGCAAAATACTTTATTCCAATAATGATTTTAGGAGATTTATTCTTTGGAATGACAAAATATTCTATTGGAAACATAGCACATTTTGCACACGTTGGTGGAGCATTAATCGGTTTTTTAATCGCTTGGTATTGGAAAAAAAATCAATTTAAAACAAATTAATGAGTTTTATAAACGAAATAAAATCACGTTATAAAGGTGGAAATATTGTAGAAAAATTAATCTACATAAACATTGCTGTTTTTGTTATTACTTTATTATCGAAAGTTTTTTTTAAATTATATAAGAATAATACCAATTATATTATGGAGTGGTTTTCATTAAGACCATATGCTTCAGAATTATTAGTAAAACCATGGTCAATTATTTCATACGGATTTTTACATGATGGTTTCATACATATTATTTTCAATCTTATTGCATTGTATTATATTGGAAATTTATTTATTCAGTATTTTACACAAAAGCAATTACTTAATTTTTATATTTTAGGAACATTATTTGGAGGTCTTTTGTTTGTATTAAGTTATAATTATTTTCCACTTTTTGAAGATAGATTTGTTCCTTTAGTAGGAGCTTCAGCAGGAATTTCTGCTATTTTTATAGGAATAGCGACATATATGCCTAACTATCAATTAAAAATTCCTTTAATTGGTTTTATAAAAGTTTGGCATTTGGCAGCAATTTGGGTTGGTTTCGACGTTTTAGGCTTAATTGGAAACAATGCTGGTGGAAATTTCGCACATTTAGGTGGAAGTTTATTCGGTTTTTTATATGTTTACAAAGCAAGTAATAAAGAATTAAATCTTTGGGGAACCTTTTCATCTTGGTTCGAAAAGAAAGAAAAACCGTTAAAAACGGTGCATAAATCTGGAAAGAAAAAACAAAGTACAGTTAAAAATAATACACCTAATCAGCAACAAATAGATGCAATTTTAGATAAGATTAGCAAATCTGGTTACGATACCTTAACCAAATCCGAAAAAGAATTTTTATTTAAACAAGGTAAAAGATAGTATGAAAAACTTATCCTTTTTAGACAAGATTTTCTATTTACTAAATTCGTTGCTAGCAACCTTATTGCTTTTATCGTATTTATTGCCTTTTATCTCTCCAAGTACTATTCCATTTTTTGCTGTTTTAAGTCTATTTGTACCTGTTTTAATCATAATTAACCTTGTTTTCTTTATTTATTGGTTAATCAAGCTGAAAAAACAAGCATTTTTATCGGTATTTGTTTTAATCATTGGTTGGTTTTTTTCTTCGCCATTTTATAAAATATCTAGTAGAAATTCTTATTTAAACAGCGATTTAAAAGTAATGAGTTACAATGTAAAAGCATTCGATTTATTTACCAATAAAAAAGATTCTACATCCAATACTGGTTACGATTTTATTACTGATAAAAATCCAGATATTTTAGCGATTCAAGAATATTATCAATCTACAAAAATTCACCTTTCTTACCCTTATAAATTTATCAAAAGAAAAAATGACAAGGGAAAATTTGGAATGGCAATTTATTCTAAATATAAAATTATAAATTCTGGTTCATTAGATTTTAAAGGAACTTCTAATAATATTATTTATGTGGATGTTGTTAAGAAAAAAGACACCATTCGTATTTATAATTTGCATTTAGAATCGTTAAGGATTAAACCAAATGAAGAAAATTTCGGTGAAGAAAATTCTGAAAAATTATTAAAAAGGGTTACGAACTCTTTTGAAAAACAAGCCGAACAAACCAAGCTATTTTTAACACATGAACAAAAATGGCAAGGCAAAAAAATTATATGTGGCGATTTTAACAACACTGCTTACTCTTGGGTGTACAACCAAATTGCAGAACATAAAAAAGATGCTTTTATAATAGCAGGCCAAGGTTTAGGAAAAACATTTAACTATTGGTTTCCTATGAGAATCGATTTTATTTTAACGGATGAAAATGCGATTATAAACCAGTTTAAATCTTTTTCCGAAGAATATTCCGACCACTTTCCTATTCAGGCGAAAGTTAATTGGTAAGATTCTTTTATATTCGCAAATAAAAGAACATTTTCTATGCAACATTTTCAAGTAGCAATTATTGGTAGTGGACCTTCTGGAGCATCCACAGCTTTTCATTTAGGTAAAAAAGGAATTTCTACTGTAATTATAGAAAAAGAAACATTACCTCGTTATAAAACGTGTGGTGGTGGCTTTGTAAATCGTGGAAAAAAAGACATGCCTTTTGATATTTCTGAGGTAATAGAACGTGAGTTTTTTGAGGTTGACAGTTATTTTAACAATGGTAAAATACACTATAAATCTGGAAAAGACACTCCAATTGTTACGATGATAATGCGTGATGCTTTCGATAATTTAATTGTAGAGAAAGCAAAAGAATTTGGTGTTACTTTATTAGAGAATCATACTTTAAAAAATATCGGTTTCAAAGATGACAAAGCAATTTTAGAAACTTCACAAGGAGAAATTTCCGCAGATTTTGTAATTGCAGCAGATGGTGTTTTAAGTCCGACTGCAAAAATGGCGGGTTGGAAAGAAGAAACTCGAAAACTAATACCTGCCTTAGAATATGAAGTTGAAGTTTCTAAGGAAGATTTTAAACGACTTTCAAAACAGGTTCGTTTCGATATTGATGCTGTTCCTTTTGGATATGCTTGGAGTTTTCCTAAGAAAAATCATCTTTCGTTAGGTGTTTTAACAACTAAAAAAGGAAAAATTAATTTAAAAGAATACTACAAAAAATACTTAAAATCACTTGGAATTAAAGAAATTATAAAAGAAGATGCACATGGTTTTCAAATTCCGATTGCACCAAGAACCGATGGTTTTGTAAAAAACAATGTTTTTTTAATTGGAGATGCTGCAGGTTTTGCAGAACCAATAACTGCAGAAGGAATTTCTAATGCCATTTTAAGTGGAAAATATGTAGCAGATGCCATTATAGAAAGTGATTTAAACAAAGAGAAAACAGAAAAATTATACATAGAAAAACTAAATATTAAATTGTTGCCTGAATTAAAATCGGGTGTTATTTTATCTAAATTCTTTTACAATAATAATGCTGTAAGAAATTACATCCTTAAAAATCATGGTCAGCATTTTAACGATTTAATGGTCGATATTTTACATGGAGATAAGCCTTTTCCAACAAATGTTTCTAAAAAATTAAAGGCTAAGATTAAAGAGAAGTTATTTTAGATTTTTATCGCAAAGACGTAAAATTGCAAAGTTGAATGCTCTAAACTGTAAGAGGAAACAGCCAACTAAAAACTGCTACTGAAAACTATTTTAACCACATAGGAACATAGAAAACATAGTATTGTTGCTCACATTATAACTGTAAACTGCTACTGAAAACTGAAGACTGAAGACTGAAGACTGAAGACTGAAGACTGAAGACTGCTAACTAAAAAATTCACTTTTCAAAACCATATTCTCGTTCTACTTTACAGATTCGTAATTGGTATTTTTTATACCATTTTTCTCTTCCTAAATTTCTGGCTGCTGTATGTTCGAAATTATTTTTCCAAGCAACAATATCTTCTAAAGTTTGCCAATAAGAAACGGTTATTCCTATTTCGTTTCTGGCAGATTCTATGCCTAAATACCCTTTTTGTTTTTGGGCAAGTTTTTCCATTTTTTCTGTCATTTCTAAATACCCAGAAATATTTTTAGCTAAAATTGTGGAAAAAATTACGGCATAATAAGGTGGCGTTAATTGATCTTCTATCATAAAATAAGTTCGTATTTTGTTTCTGGTAATTGGATATCTTCACTTATAAAATGTTTCACAACTTTAAAACTAAATCGTTTTAAGATTTTTGCTGAAGCAGTATTTTCATCAACAACATAACCTACTATTTTAGGCATCCCTAATTGTTTACAATAGGAAATTAAACCTTTACAAAGCTCTGTTGCAAATCCATTTCCCCAATATTCTTCTAAAAACCGATAACCAATTTCATTATCTGCTCCATCTTTTACCAAAGCTACAGTTCCTATAAAAGTAGTATGCTCTTTTAAAATTATTGCATAAATCCAAAAATCGTTGTGGGCTAAATTATATCTTCGAATTAAATCTTGTAGTTCTTTTTTATTTTCTTGAAAATTTTTGACATTTCCTGTAGCGTATTTTAAGACATTTGGGTTACTTTCGAGCGTATGAAAACCTTGCAAATCTTTAACATTTAGTTTTCTAATAAGTAGCCTTTCTGTTTCAAAAATCATGAATAAAATCGTATTTTTGCACTCTACAAACTGTTTTTATAAGCAGCTTTGTAAATATACTATTTGACTTTAAAAATAAGTAACTTATTTTAAGTTTCTATTTTTTTAGTTATTTAATTAAGGAAGAATGAACACAGATAAAAAAGTTGCTTTTTATACTTTAGGTTGCAAATTAAATTTTTCGGAAACTTCTACAATCGCCCGAAATTTTATAAACGAAGGTTTCGAACGTGTAGATTTCGATACAAAAGCAGATGTTTACGTAATAAATACCTGCTCTGTTACAGATAATACAGACAAGCGTTTTAAATCGATTGTAAAAAACGCTTTAAAGAAAAACGACGAAGCTTTTTTAATAGCTGTAGGTTGTTATGCCCAATTAAAACCAGAAGAATTGGCAAATGTAAATGGTGTAGATTTGGTTTTAGGAGCAACAGAAAAATTTAATGTAACAAGTTACATAAACGATTTAACCAAAAATAATATTGGAGAAGTGCATTCTTGCGAAATTTCGGATGCCGATTTTTACGTAGGTTCCTACTCTATTGGCGATAGAACTCGTGCTTTTTTAAAGGTCCAAGATGGTTGCGATTATAAATGTACATATTGTACAATTCCTTTAGCGAGAGGCATTTCTAGAAGCGATACTTTAGAAAATGTCATAGAAAATGCCAGAGAAATTTCATCTAAAGGAATTAAAGAAATTGTATTAACAGGAGTTAATATTGGCGATTATGGAAAAGGCGAATTTGGTAACAAAAAACACGAACATACTTTTTTAGAATTGGTTAAAGAATTAGACAAAGTAGATGGAATCCATCGTTTGCGAATTTCTTCTATCGAACCTAATTTATTAAAAGACGAAACCATTAATTTCGTCTCGAAATCGAACTCTTTTGTACCCCATTTTCATATACCATTACAATCTGGAAGTGACGAGTTGCTAAAGAAAATGAAACGTAGATATCTTAAAAACACCTATACAAATAGGGTTTCCAGAATAAAAGAAGTAATGCCAAATGCATGTATTGGTGTAGATGTTATTGTTGGTTTTCCTGGTGAAACAGACGAACTTTTTTTAGAAACCTATAATTATTTAAACGATTTAGATATTTCTTATTTACACGTTTTTACTTATTCTGAAAGACCCAATACAGAAGCTGTAGAAATGCAAGGAGTTGTTCCTAAAAAAGTACGTGCAAAACGTAGTAAAATGTTACGAGGCTTATCTGCTAAAAAAAGACGTGCTTTTTATGAATCGCAATTAGGAAACACTCTAACTGCATTATTCGAAAGTGAGAATAAAGAAGGCTATATTTATGGCTTTACAGAAAATTATGTAAAAGTAAAAACTCCTTGGAACCCAGCATTAATTAATAGTTTACACACAATAACACTTACAGAAATAGATCAAGATGGTTTGGTAAGATTCGATTTTGTAAAAGAAAAAGCAATAGTATAAAAACAAATTTTATGAAAATTTATTTCATTTTAATATTCTTATTGATGTTCGGTTGTAACCAATCTAAAAAAAATGAAGTAAAAAAAACCAGAGAAAAACCTTCTATTATTAAAGATGTTAAAGTGGAGAATGAGATTTTATATAAAGATATATTAGTGGTTTTAAAAAATCCAGAAAATCTGGTTAAAATTAAGCACGATTTAAAAAGCAACAATTTATCTATAAACCAAGTTGTTGTGGACAACAAAACCTACAAAGCTGTTATCATAAAAGTTCCTGCAGATAAAACTTCATTTTGGATTGAAAATCTTAAAAAAACGAATCATTTTTCTTCTGTTGAAAAAAACACCAAAGAAGCCTTACACAAAGTAAACTACTTTTCTAAAAACAGGTTGGTAAGTGTTTTAAAAACACCTTGTTTTGGAGATTGCCCAGTTTTCGAAGTTACTTTTTTTAAAGATGGAAATGTGGTTTTCTTAGGCAAAGAATACACTTTAGTAAAAGGTATATATAAATTTAAGTTAAAAGAGCAACAATTAAAAGAATTAAGTAATTTATTTGAAAAGACTGCGTTTAAAGATTTTGAAAACGCTAAAGATTCAGAGGAATTACAAGATTATTCCAACACTTTTATTACGTATAATGATGATAAAATAAAAGTAAAAGTTTGGATAAACATTTCAGATGAAATTGCTTTCGCTTACGACTATATTGAAGGAATTTTAATTGATGAAAATTTAATTGAATAAAAAATGGAAAAAATCCCAATATATTTTGTTCCAGGATTGGCAGCTGGTCCAGAAATTTTCGAAAACTTAGAATTAAACCCAGAAAAGTATCGTTTTCATTACCTAAAATGGATAAAACCATTGGCCTTAGAAGAAGATATTGATAATTATGCCTGTAGAATGAGTGATGAAATTAAAGAGAAAAACCCTGTTTTGGTAGGCGTTTCTTTTGGTGGAATTATGGTACAAGAAATGGCAAAATTTGTAAACCCTAGAAAAGTAATTATTATCTCTAGTGTAAAAAATCAAAAAGAACTTCCTAAAAGATTCAAGTTTGCAAAATTCACCAAGGTTTACAAATTTTTTCCAACGAAAGTTGTAGAAAATTTTGAAGAATATGCACGTTACTTTTTAGGAAAATCTTTAAAGAAAAAAGCTGCACTCTATAAAAAATATCTTTCGGTTAGAAGCAAGAAATATTTAAAATGGTCTATTTATAATCTTATTAAATGGAAACAAATAAATCCATTAAAAGATATTGTACACATACATGGCACAAAAGACAATGTTTTTCCTTTAAAAAACATAAAAAATGCCATCGAAATTAAAGATGGTACTCATATTATGATTTTAACGAAAGCAAAAAAAATATCAAAAATTATTGATGACGTTTTAACTTGCTAAACCAAAGTGATTTTCATATTTTTATGCTATAAAATTGTAAACTATATGAAAACTTCTCAACGTTATTTATCTCTATTAAGTGTAATTATTGTAACCGCAGTATTTTTTAGTGCAATACAAAAATCAGAGACAAATGTTTCTTCGAATACAGACCCTGAAACACAAACTGCTATAACCTATAAAATAAAATCTTTAAAACTTCCAGAAAATTTAAATTTGGCAGGAGAAAGAGTTCCTGTAGAAATTGAAGATGTTAGAGAACGAATGGAAAGAGAATTGTTGGTAAACACCTACTGGCAATCTAATGGATTGTTACTTATAAAACGTGCAAATAAATATTTTCCTGTTTTAGAACCTTTATTAAAAAAATATGGTTTACCAGACGATTTTAAATTTTTAGCCTTGGCTGAAAGTGCTTTTATTGATGAAACCTCTTCTGCTGGAGCTGCAGGAATGTGGCATTTTATGCGAACTACTGGAAAAGAATATGGTTTGGAAATAAATAGCAATGTAGACGAACGTTACCATATCGAAAAATCGACCAAAGTTGCTGCAGAGTACTTAAAAAAATCGTATAATCGTTTTAATTCTTGGACATTGGCTGCTGCTGCTTATAATGCTGGTAATTATGGAGTTGCTAAAAGATTAAAAACGCAAGAAGTAAACAATTATTACGATGCAAAATTACCAGATGAAACAGAAAGGTATGTATTTAGAATTTTAGCTTTAAAAGAAATTATTTCTAACCCTAAAAAATACGGATTTGTCTTCGAAAAAGAAGATTTATATACGATAGAAAAAACAAGAACAATAAAAGTAGATACTGCAATTTCTAACATTACCCATTTTGCTAAAAATTATGGTATGAATTATAAGGAGTTTAAAATTCTTAATCCTTGGTTAAGAGAAAATAAACTGAATAATAAAAGTAGAAAAATGTACGAAATTAAGATTCCTGCAAAGTAATTACATTTTTTACTCTACCTACGAGACCAGTTTCTAATTGCACTTTTATTCCATAGGCGCTTTCATAAAACAACGCATCCCTTGTTTTTACGAGGGATTTGTTGTATTTTGTAGCTATAATAAACCCCGAAAATGGCCAATATAGGCAAAAAACGGGGTTTTAATTTCGATAATTATGAAAGTACGAAGAATTTCTGAAATGCAACACCGCATTTCAATTTTTTCCCCTCAGCGAGAATTATGATGCTCATTATGCGCGATTTTTAGAGGGAGATTTAGGTAAAATCTACTCTGCAATTCCTTGGAATGATTTAGTTAGCTCTTTTGGTATTTCTGAACAATCAAAAGGGAGAAACTATCTTTTTAGTCCTAAAGGAAGACTAGGTTTAATGTTTTTAAAACATTATGCTAATTGTTCAGATAGAAAATTGATTGAGCAACTAAACTCGAATTTAGACTATCAATTTTTCTGTGATATAGAACTAGGTTTTGAACGCTTAACAAACTATAAAATAGTGAGCCAAATACGTTGTGAATTAGCAGAGAAACTCGATATTAATTCCATAGAAAAAATTCTATTCAACTCTTGGAAAAACGAAATTGAAAACCCCAATCAAATTGTAATGGATGCTACTTGTTATGAAAGTGAAGTTCGTTACCCTAGCATCCAAAAATTACTTTGGGAGTCGGTTCATTGGTTGTACAATCAATTACGTAAAACCTGCTCTATATTAGGGGTTAAAATGATTAGAAGTAAATATATCAAGTGGAAAAAACGTTATCAAGGATTTAGTAAAATGCGAAGAAAAACCAAGTCGAAACGTATTTCATTAACCCGAGGTTTACTCAATCTGTTAAGTAAATTTATCAACTTTGAAAAAGAGTTGTCAGAAAATCACAATATTGAGTTTATAGCTTTGTATTATAAGCGAATAAATACAATTCAAAGGATTTACAAACAACAAAAAGATCATTTTGATACAGGAGAAAAAATCAAAGATAGAATTGTAAGCATTCAAAAGGATTATATTCGTCCTATTGTTCGAGGAAAGGAAGTAAAACCTGTTGAATTTGGAGCAAAAGTTAACAAAGTTCAAATTGATGGAATTAGCTTTATCGAACATATTAACTTTAATGCATTTCATGAAGGAAATCGTTTTATTCAAACAGTCCAAAAAGCACAAGGATTAACTCGAAAAAAAGTAAAAATAGCTGGAGCAGATAAAATTTATGCCACCAATAAAAATAGAAAACACTGTAGTTCTAAGAACATAGAAACAGACTTTATCCCCAAGGGAAAAAAGCCGAAAAATCATAAAGAAAAAAAGCAACTTAGAGCTATTATCGCAAAAGAAAGAGCTACAAGATTAGAAGGTTATTTTGGAAAGGATAAAGAATATTATCACTTACGAAAAATAAAAGCCAAAACTAAAAAGAATGAAATTCTATGGATATTCTTTGGAATACACACAGGGAATGCTCTTGAAATTGGCCGAAGAAAAATAGCTAAAACAGCACAACAAGTAGCCTAAATTTGAAGCATTGAATATAGTTTTATGGGAGAGGTATGTCTTGTTGGGAAATTTTTAAGAAACTGAACCCTTAAAACAGCTTTAAAACAAAAATTGAGGGTAGAATTTAAATAATTATGCCCGCAATTTTAGCTGCATTTTTAAAAATAACCTATTTTCTGAATGTGCCTCCATAAGGATGATTTGGCGATTTTGTAAGAATCTTAGCCACTTTACCACTTGTTAATTCTCCACTTCTTTGGTGTGGCTTTTGAACGATTTCTACAAACAGACCAATTTGTATGTTTTTTCGTTGTCTTCCGTCAATCATTATAATATAATTTGGTTTTAAGAAGATACAATATAAATTTACTATATTTTCTTTAAAATTTTAAAATACAAACATAAAAAAAGCCTATCAAAAATTTGATAGGCTTTTCGTTAAAAAATTAACTAGTAATAAATATATATTATAATACTCTTACGTTTACTGCGTTTAATCCTTTTTTACCATCCTGTAAATCAAATTCAACTTCGTCGTTTTCACGAATTTCATCTACTAATCCTGACACATGTACAAAATGCTCTTTGTTGTTTCCTTCTTCAGTGATAAATCCGAATCCTTTAGACTCATTGAAAAATTTTACGGTACCTTTATTCATAATAATAATGTTAAATATGTTGTTTGTTTCATTACTAACAACATTTATTGAGTTGCAAAGATAGTGCCATTAATTGGAAGAACGCATTAATATCTTAATTATAATAAAAATAAAGTTTGCGCATAAAAAAAGCCTATCAAAAATTTGATAGGCTTTTAGATAAAACTTTAAATAGTAATAATATATAATTATATAACTCTTACGTTTACTGCGTTTAATCCTTTTCTTCCATCTTGTAAATCAAATTCAACTTCATCGTTTTCACGAATTTCATCAATTAAACCTGAAACATGTACAAAATGTTCTTTGTTGTTTCCTTCTTCAGTGATGAATCCGAATCCTTTAGACTCATTGAAAAATTTTACGGTACCTTTATTCATAATAAATAATATTAAATGTGTTGTTTGTTTCATTACAAACAACGTTTATTGAATAACAAAGATAATGCCAATAAATTAATTTCACAAAAATTATTAACAATTAATCTAAAACAATGCTAAAACCTATCTACCAAGGCTTTAACTTCGTTAAATTCTTTAATAATATTTTCTAAAACTTCTTTAGCAGGCTTTATATCGTTAATTAATCCTGCAATTTGTCCAATTTCTAACTCTCCTTCTTCTAAATCTCCTTCAAACATTCCTTTTTTGGAACGTGCTCTACCTAAAAGTTCTCTTAATTGTTCTAAAGATGACTTTTTTAAATACAATTCTTGGACATCATTATAAAATTTATTTTTTACCAAACGTACAGGAGCCAATTCCTTTAAAGTTAAATGTGTATCTCCATCTTTTACATCTATAATCGTTTTTTTAAAATTTTCGTGAGCCGAAGATTCTACTGTAGCTGCAAATCTACTTCCTATTTGTACTCCATCTGCCCCCAAAACCATTGCTGCCAACATTCCACGTCCAGTTCCAATGCCTCCTGCAGCAATTACTGGTATTTTTACTTGTTCTTTTACCATAGGTATTAAGGTAAAAGTGGTTGTTTCTTCTCTTCCATTATGTCCACCAGCTTCAAAACCTTCGCAAACCACAGCATCTACTCCAGCTAATTCTGCTTTTAGGGCAAACTTTACAGAACTTACTACATGCACCACTGTTATTCCTTTTTCTTGTAAAAAGGAAGTCCACGTTTTTGGATTTCCTGCAGAAGTAAAAACAATTTTTACGCCTTCTTCTAAGATAATATCCATAATTTTTTCAATATCTGGATATAACATGGGCACATTTACGCCAAAAGGTTTGTCTGTCGCTTTTTTACATTTTTGAATGTGTTCTCGCAAAACTTCTGGATACATAGAACCTGCACCAATTAAGCCCAAACCACCAGCATTGGAAACTGCAGAAGCCAATTTCCAACCAGAAACCCAAATCATTCCTCCCTGAATTACAGGGTATTTTATGTTAAATAATTTAGTAATACTATTATTCGTCATTATTGTTTTATTATTTTAACTGTTTTTATATTTGTTCCTTTTTCAATTTTAAAAAAATAAATTCCTTTTTTTAAAGTTGAAATGTTTATTTCTTTCGAAAAAACTCTGTTTTGTTGATAAACTCGTTTTCCTAAAATATCGAAAATATAAATTCTAATATCTTTTAAATCATTTTTAATCCCTTCGACTTTAAAATTGGTAGAAATAGGATTGGGAACTACTTTTAAATCCTTAAAAAAAACATCTTTAACAGAAAGAGATGATTTATACAACGCAAATGCTTCTTGAAAGTTAGGAACTCCATAACCCATTTGTGCTGTAGGATTTACATATTTATTTGCTGATTTATAAACTGCTTCTTTTAAAAAGCTATTATTTCTTTGTTTAGTTTGTAAATTTTCATATTGATTTAAACAAGCAATTACTCCAGCCATAATTGGCGCAGAAAAAGAGGTTCCACTAGAAGTTGCAATCGAACCATTTGTATGGTTAATTATGGTTGCTCCTGCTCCTTTTGCAGCAATTTCTGGTTTTATACGACCATCGAAACTTGATCCAAAAGAACTAAAAGAAGCAATATTTTTATCTTTATCTACTGCTCCAACTGTAATTACAGATTTTGCATCTGCAGGCGCAGAAATATATTTCCATGTTTTATTTCCTTCATTTCCAGCTGAATTTACTACCAAAATTCCTTTGTTTGCAGCCATTTCTGCTCCTCTTGTAATAAATGTTGTTTTGCCATCCATATTATTATAAGAATAATCATATTTTGGATTGTCGAAAGTGGTATAACCTAAAGATGTATTAATAACATCGACTCCTAAACTATCGGCTCTTTCTGCAGCTTCTACCCATAAAGTTTCTTCTAAAGGCACTTCTACTGATGCATTTTCTGTTCTAAATAAATAGAAAAAAGCGTCTGGTGCAGCCCCCACAAACTCATCTTTTAGATAACCTCCAATGGTTGATAAAACATTGGTTCCATGATTATGACCTGTATAAAAATTAGTGCTTCTTTCTACAAAATCATATCCTCCTAAAATTTGATTATTATCTCGCAATCTTTTAAATGCCGATAATGTATTTACATTTGGAAAACCAGCATCAATAACAGCAATAATTTGATCTTTTCCTGTAAAACCTTCTTTATGAAGAAAATTTGCCTTTAACATTGTAATCTGATTTTCTGTATTTCCATACGTAAAATCAGTTTTAGAATTTTCGAACTTATTGTAATGATGTCGTTTTCGTTTTGCTGAATATTTTTTACTATTTCCATTTAAAGACCTGTCTGCAAATTCAATTTTATCAATAAAAGCAAAAGTTGATTTTAAATGTTCGATATCGGTTTTTGTTCCTTGAATATGAACTGCATTCAACCATTTCGATTTTCCTAAAAGAGTAATATTCGCAGTACTTTTAATAGAATTATAGTAATTTTTTTCTACTGGAACATCTGTTTCATCTACAGAAACATTTTGCGTGTTTCTTCTATCCAAAGCTTTTTGAGAAAGCATAGTTAATGGATTTGCTAAAAAAGTGGCTTTGTTAGGTTTGTCTTTAAAAAATACCCAAGCATCTTGTTGCTGACAGTAAAAATCTGCTGTAAAAAAGATAATTAATAGAAGTAATTTGTTTTTCATAACCCATCTAATGAGTCATAAAAATACTACTTTAAAAATGCTAAAAAAAGTTTTTAAGAAATAACTCCAGAACCTAACAATTCTTCGTTTTTATACCAAGCTACAAATTGCCCTTCTTGGATGGCAGATTGCCCATTTTCAAATTGCACATACAAACCATTTTCAACTTTGTGTAAAGTTGCTTTTTCTAAGGCTTGTCTGTAACGAATTCTGGCTTCGACTTCCATAGTTTCTCCAGTTTTTAATGTTAAATCTTCACGAATCCAGTGGATTTCTTCATTAGAAACAAACAAGGTATTTCTGTACAAACCTTGGTGATTTTTTCCTTCTCCAGTGTAAATTGTGTTCGTATTTACATTTGTTTCTATAACATATAAAGCTTCTTTTGTTCCTCCAACATTTAAACCTTTACGTTGTCCTTTTGTAAAATAATGCGCACCTTGATGCTTCCCAACTACTTTTCCATCTTCTTCTAAATAGCTAAATTTTGTGGCAAAATAATCGAGTGCTACTTCCTTATTATCGAATTTTGGAGTCTCTCTTGTATATTGAGAAAAATCTGCAGGAATTTGAACAATATTTCCTTCTTTAGGCTGTAATTTTTGTTGCAAAAACTCTGGTAATCGAACTTTACCAATAAAACATAATCCTTGCGAATCTTTCTTTTCGGCCGTAATTAAATTGGCTTCTTTTGCGATTTCTCTAACTTCTGGCTTGGTTAATTCGCCAATAGGAAACAACGCTTTTGCTAATTGTTCTTGCGAAAGCTGACATAAAAAATAAGATTGATCTTTGTTAGTATCTTTTCCAGCCAATAATTTATACACTGGTTTTCCATCGATAATTTCTTCTCCTTTTCTACAATAATGCCCTGTTGCAACATAATCGGCACCTAATTTTAGGGCAATGTCCATAAAAACATCGAACTTAATTTCTCGATTGCAAAGTACATCTGGGTTTGGCGTTCTTCCTTTCTCATATTCTGCAAACATATAATCTACAATACGTTCTTTATATTGTTCGCTTAAATCGACCACTTGAAAAGGAATTCCTAATTTTTCGGCAACAATCATAGCATCGTTACTATCTTCTAACCAAGGACATTCGTTAGAAATTGTTACAGAATCGTCGTGCCAATTCTTCATAAAAAGCCCAATAACTTCAAAGCCTAGTTCTTTTAATAAATGTGCTGTAACACTAGAATCTACTCCTCCAGAAAGACCTACAACTACTCGTTTCATTCTTATTTTTTGAGGTTGCAAAGATACAAATTAGAATTTTATTATTCCACAGAGTTTCACAGAGAAACACAAAGATTCACAGCGTTTATTTTTATAAAAATGAAGTGAAAAATTTTCACATAAATGTTGGAAAAAAAATAAATTTAGTAGAAACTAATTTCTCTTTCTAGGGGAATTAAAAGGGACATCTAATTATCTTTCTTTAAAATAAACTTTTTCTTCTTTTCTTTAAGCTCTTTTGCGGCTAATTCTCCATCTAAATAATACTCCCACTTTCCTACTCTTTTTCCGTCTTTATAGACGCCTTTCTCTTTTAGTTTTCCATTTAATTCGAAATACTTTGCAAGACCATTTTCTTTTCCATTTTTATATTCTACTTCTTCGATAAGATTTCCATTACTGGCATATTTACTGGTAGTTCCATGCAATTTTCCGTTTTTATAAACTGCAAATTCTGTTACTTGTCCATCTGGATAATATACCAATTGTTCTCCATGATATTCGCCATTTTTATTGTAATTTTCTTCGGCCATAATCGTTCCATCTGGGTAATAATATTTCCAGTTTCCAACTCTTGCTCTTTTGTTTAAAATACCTTCTGTTTTAATATTTCCTTTTAAGGTATAAAACTGAACAAATAAAGAGTCTGAATCGTGGAAAAAAGTTTTAATTATCGTTGGATGATTTGAATTTGTAATGTCGTAAAACTTAAAAACACCAACTTCTTTTCCATTTTCGAACTGCCCAGTATAACGAATTCTTTTATTTGGATAGTACTTTTTCCAAACTCCAGTTCGTTGTTTATTTTCGTTAAATTGATTTATTTTTTGCGACTGAACATCTTCACTTATAAAAAAACAAGCGAAAAATGCCAAAACAAAAAACAGTCTTTTTATATTTATCATTTCAATAGAATTTTAATACAAATATACATTAATAGTGCCAAAATCAAATCTTCTTTATATAACAGAACAACTTAATAATATAGAAAACGCTAAAAGAGAAAACCGACAAAGGGTTGCAAATATTGTATTAGAAAATAGAAATTTATTTAAAGAATTGGTTTCTATAACTTTTGATGTTGATAATAAGGTGTCCATAAAAGCGGCTTGGATATTAGAATGGATTTGTACACACCATCAATTAAATTGGATCCTTCCTCATTTAGATGAGTTTTCATCAAAAATTAATACGTTAAAATTCGATAGTGCCATTAGACCTTGTGCTAAAATTTGTGAACATTTAGCCACTGCTTATTATACAAAAACGGATAATGATATCAAAAAAAATCTAACCATAAAACATATAGATGCAATCGTAGAAACCGGTTTCGATTGGTTAATAACACCACAAAAAATTGCAGTAAGAGCATACACCATGAACACTTTATACCTTTTTGGTTTAGAAAAAGGTTGGATTCATCCAGAATTAAAACACCTAATTGAAACCAAAATTATTCACGAAAGTAAAGGTACAAAAGCACGAGGAAAGCATATTATAGACTTGATAGAAAAACATCAAAAAATACAATAAATGTTAATTTAAAATTGATTTATAAATACCCTTAACTTATTTTACCACAAAAAAGCAATAGAAAACATAGCCAATCTTTATGCTAAATATTTAAATTTTACGTCTCTGCAACTTTACCAAAAATTATTTACGTAATAATCCGTGAAAATCTGTGAAATCTGTGTCTTTATAATTTTATACAATATTATTAGAGTAACATAAAAATGTATACAAATCTAATATTTAGTGTAATTCGTGCAATCTGTGTTTTATTTTTCAATCAAATTTTATAGAATAATTCGTGAATTCGTGGCATTTTATCCACAAAATCTAAAAATAAATATTCCCTCGAAAAACATGAAAAATCACTAAAATAAATGTCTTTTAATCCTTATTTTTGTCGCTTACAATTCAACAAAAAATGAACTTAACACAACTAAATGCCATCTCTCCTATTGATGGAAGATACAGAGGTAAAATTGAGAAATTAGCCAATTATTTTTCTGAAGAAGCTTTAATAAAATACAGAGTTTTAGTAGAAGTAGAATATTTTATTGCGCTTTGCGAAGTGCCTCTTCCGCAATTAGCCGATTTTAATACTTCTCTTTTTGAAGATTTAAGAAATATTTACAAGAACTTTACAGCAGAAGATGCTCAAAAAATAAAAGATATCGAAAAAGTAACCAACCACGATGTAAAAGCGGTTGAGTATTTTATCAAAGAAAAATTCGATGCTTTAAATTTACAGAAGTTTAAAGAATTTATTCATTTTGGTTTAACTTCTCAAGATATAAACAACACTGCAATTCCGCTTTCTATAAAAGAAGCGATGAATGCTGTTTTCGTACCACAATATTTCGAAGTCTTAGAGAAATTACAAGAATTAGTTATTGAATGGAAAGACATTTCTATGTTGGCAAGAACGCATGGACAACCAGCTTCTCCTACAAGATTAGGAAAAGAAATAGATGTTTTTGTGGTTCGTTTAAAAGAACAATTCAATTTATTAAACGACATACCAAGTGCTGCAAAATTTGGTGGAGCAACTGGTAATTATAATGCTCATAAAGTTGCATACCCAAATATCGATTGGAAAGAATTTGGTAGTAATTTTGTGCAAGAAAAGTTGGGTTTACAACATTCTTTTCCAACAACACAGATAGAACATTACGATCATATGGCTGCTTTGTTCGATAGTTTAAAACGTATAAACACCATTATTATCGATTTAAATAGAGATTTCTGGACCTATGTTTCTATGGATTATTTTAAACAAAAAATTAAGGCTGGCGAAGTTGGCTCTTCTGCAATGCCACACAAAGTAAATCCTATTGATTTCGAAAATTCTGAAGGGAATTTAGGAATTGCAAATGCTATTTTCGAACATCTTTCTGCAAAATTACCAATTTCTCGTTTACAGAGAGATTTAACTGATAGTACCGTTTTACGAAATGTTGGTGTTCCTTTTGGACATACAATTATCGGTTTTACTTCAACTTTAAAAGGTTTAAATAAATTATTGTTAAACAAAGAAAAGTTCGAACAAGATTTAGAAAACAATTGGGCTGTGGTTGCAGAAGCAATTCAAACAATTTTAAGACGCGAAGCTTACCCAAACCCATATGAAGCATTAAAAGGATTAACCAGAACAAACGAGAAAATAAACCAGAATTCAATTGCTAATTTTATTGATACTTTAGAGGTTTCTAATGAAATTAAGACTGAATTAAAAGCGATTACGCCTGCCAATTATACTGGGATATAGTTGAGTTGGAAGTTGGAAGTTGGAAGTTGGAAGTAATTTAAAAAATTAAGAAGAATGAATTCTATAAAAAAAAATAAAAGTTGGACTTTGGAAGTTGGAAATTGGAAACGTTTTTTTAACATACATATTTCAATCTTCGTACTTATTGCTTCAGTATTTATTCTATTTTCTTGTAAATCTGAAATTAAAGACAATTCAGATAAATTTAAAATAGGTGTTTTTGAAATTCCTGCTGGAGATGGTTATGGAAAAACAACTATTACAAGAATAGATAGCCTTCAAATTGAAGAATATGAGAAGATAATTAGTGTTTCAAACGATTCTACAATATCAGAAAAAAGAATAAAACACATTGATACTTTATACATTAAATGGAAAAATAATTTCTTTTACACCTTAAGAATGAAATCTCCTAAAAAAGAGATGGACAAAGACCCTATTTATGTACAAATTACCAAAGTAACAGATACTTCTTACGATTTTACCGCCAAAATAGGATTCAGTAAATTTAAACAAGATGGCACTGTTTTTAAAGTAAAATAAAATGGAAATATTTTTACATGCAGATACTTGGGTTGCACTGTTAACCTTAACATTTCTGGAAATAATATTAGGAATCGATAATATTATTTTTATTTCTATTGCTGCCAATAAATTACCTGAAAATCAAGTTAAAAAAGCCACTATTTTAGGTTTGGCTTTGGCAATGATTACCAGAATTATTTTGCTTTTTGGTGTTTCTTATTTAATTGCTTTAAAAGATCCGTTTTTAAAAATCGATACTGGTTGGTTTAAAACAGGGCTAACAGGACAAAGCATTATTTTATTTCTTGGAGGTCTTTTCCTTTTATACAAAAGTACCAAAGAAATTAGAGAAAAAATGGAAAATACCAATAAAGACGAAGTCTTAAAATCTCCCAAAAAGATTTCTTTTACCAATGTAATTATTCAAATTATATTAATTGATATTGTTTTTTCTTTCGATAGTATTTTAACAGCTGTTGGTATGACGAATGGCGTGGATGGTGCATTAATAATTATGGTTATTGCTGTAATTGTTTCTATTTTAATTATGATGGTTTTCGCAAATCCAATTAGTAATTTTGTAAATAGAAACCCAACCATACAAATGTTGGCATTATCTTTTTTAATTTTAATTGGTTTTATGTTAATAACAGAAGGTGCACATTTATCGCATACTGAAATTTTTAACAAAACTGTAGGTGCAATTCCTAAAGGATATTTGTACTTTGCGATCGCATTTTCTTTAGGTGTAGAAATGCTGAATTTAAGAATCAGAAAAAAGAAGTAATATCAAAAAATTACAAAAATATATAGGAATTTTTCTATTGATAGTTTTTTTACTACCAATAGCAGTAAATTCTGTGCATGATTTTTTAGAACACGAACATAAAGTTTGTATTTCTAAAGTAGAAAGCCATGTGCATAAAAAAGATATCGATTGTAACTTACATCTATTAAAACAAGGAAATACTTTTTTGGTTGAACATAATTTTGAAGTTCTTTTAAATACAGTTCAATTAGAAGTAAATTTTCCACAATACAATTTTAAAAGAAATCACCTTCAACTATCATTTTCGTTAAGAGGTCCACCTTCTGTAATTTAAATTAAGTCTATTAATTTGAATTATAAAAACAAAAAAATGATAAAACAATTTTGTTTTTGTGTATTTGTATGTTGTATTTACACAACTACAATTGCACAAAACTGTAAGTACTCTTTAAAAGGGAAAATTACCGATTTTCACGACAACTCAACCATTGTTGGAGCATCTATACAAATAGAAAATAGCAACAGATTTACAACCACTAATTTTGATGGCGAATTTGAGTTTAAAAATATTTGTAAAGGAAAATATACCTTAATTGTAAAGCATATTGCTTGTGAAACTAAAAGAATATCAATATTTGTAAATAAAAATACTTATAAAGATATTTTCTTAGAGCACCATATAGAAGAGCTTAATAATATTGAGGTAAAAGCAGATATTAAAACTGAAAAAACGAGTATTGAAACAACACTTGAAAAAACAGTTTTAGAGGATTTTTCCGATAAATCTTTAGGTGATGCTTTGAATACTATAAGTGGTGTTTCTTCTTTAAATACTGGAAGTACCATTGTAAAACCTATGATTAATGGGTTGCATAGTAGCAGGCTTTTAATTATAAATAATAATGTTAGAATGTTTGACCAAGAATGGGGAGAAGAACATGCACCAAATATTGATGTAAATGCATCTGGCAGAATAGATGTTATTAAGGGTGCAAATACGTTAAAATACGGAAGTGATGCAATTGGAGGCTTAATTTTAATTCAACCCGAAAGGTATGCCTCAAAAGACAGTATTTTTGGGAGCACTTCAGCTTCATTTAATAGTAATGGTTTGGGCGGAAACATAAATACCGAAGTTGTAAAAACTTACAAATCTGGCTTTTACGCAAAGCTACAATCCAATTACAAACAATTTGGAGATTTTAAAGCACCAGATTATTATCTTACAAATACTGGGTTAAAAAACTTTAATGCATCTGTAGCTGTTGGAAAGAATGGTTATGAAAAAGGATTTAATGCATTTTATAGTTTTGTTAGCAACGAGTTTGCAATTTTACAATCTTCACATATAGGTAATGTAAATGATTTGGTAAACGCTATTAATAGCAAGGAACCAAGAGTTAAAGAAAGTTTTTCTTATAACATAAATTTTCCTCGCCAATCTATTACACATCATTTAGGAAGGATTGAAGCTTATAAACGTTTTAAAGATTTAGGTAAATTATCTGTTCAGTACGATTTTCAAGTTAATAGACGAAAAGAATTCGATTCAAGAAGAGGAGACAGAAGTAATACACCTGTTGTAGATTTAAGATTGTTTACCAATAGTATTCAATCTAATTTTCACATAAATTATTTTGAAAATTTTAAAATTAACACAGGTTTATTGGTACGTTATCAACAAAACGATGCTGTTACAGGCACAGGAACAAAGCCTTTAATTCCAGATTTTGTTAAATATGATTTTGGAGTGTACACAACAGGTAGTTATAATTTAAGTGATACATCAGAATTAAGTGCAGGTTTTAGATATGATTTTTCGAGAATTAAAGCAAGAAAACGATACAATGTAACTGACTGGAATGAAACTTATAATTATGACGAGTTGTTTCCAGAATTTGAAACAGGTACAATAGATGGAGTAAAAATTTTAACCAAACCCAAATTCACATTTCATAATATTTCTGCAAGTTTAGGTTATACAAAGAAATTTGAAAACAATTTATCCTTATTCATAAATTATGGTTTGGCAAGTAGAATTCCAAATCCATCAGAATTATTTAGTGATGGTTTGCATCATAGTGCCGCAAGAATTGAAACTGGTTTGTTAACGATGAAAAAAGAAGTTGCCAATAAATTTGCAATTTCTCTTGAGAAACAAAACGATAATTTTGGTTTTGTAATCGGCCCATATTACAAGCACATTAATGGTTTTATTCAACTAATTCCAAAAGGAATTACAACTACAATTAGAGGCGCATTTCCTGTTTGGGAATACGAACAAACAAATGCCAATATTTTTGGAATTGATATAGATGTGAATAAAAAAATTAGTGAATCTTTTAATTATAATGGGCAGGTTAGTTTAATTCAAGGTAATAACTTATTAGAAGATATTCCATTGATACACATGCCTTCAACCAATTTTGGCAATACAATTACGTACAGAAATCAAAAACTGAATCAATTATCAATAAGTTTACATCAAAATACGGTTTTGCAACAAGACAAGTTTCCAAATTATAACTTTTTTACATTTAACCCAATAACACAAAAAGATGTGTTTGTAGATATTAGTTCTACACCAGCTGCGTACACTCTATTCAATATACAAACATCTGCAGTTTTTAAAGCCTTTAAAAAAGGAGATTTAAAAATTGCATTTAATATTAACAATCTTTTTAATGTTTCTTACAGAAATTATTTAAACCGATTTAGATATTTTACGGATGAGTTAGGCAGAAATTTTAACATAAAAATTAAATTAAATTATTAAATCAAATATTATGAAAACAATTAAAACAATGAAAACAATGAAAACAATTAAATTATTGGCATTATTAGTAGTAACATCTATAGCATTTACAAGTTGTTCAAAAGATGATAATGGTCCTGAAAATGAAGAAGAATTAATTACAAACGTAACCTACACACTTACAAATGGTAACAATGTAGTTACTTTGGCTTTTGAGGATTTAGATGGAGAAGGAGGTAAAGCAGGAACATATTCAATCTCTGGACCTTTAAAAGCAAATACTACTTACACAGGAGTTATTAAATTAGAAAATAAGACAGAAAAACCTGCTGAAGACATTACTTTAGAAGTTAAAAAAGAAAATGATGAACATGAGTTTTTCTATACATCAAGTATTTCTGGAATAACAATTAAAAAAACAGATGTTGATCGTAACAATAATCCTTTAGGAATTAAAAGTACCTTAACTACAGCTGCTGCAGGTTCTGGTTCTATTACTATTATCTTAAAACATAAACCAAAAAAACCTAACAGTGGTAAAGCATCTGAAGCAGGAGGAAGTACAGATGTAGAAGTTGCTTTTAAAAATGTAACTATTAAATAAAAAGTAATTCTTTAGTAAAGGGTCTAAAATTATATAATTTTAGACTCTTTTTTTATATCCTTTTTTATATTTTTACGTGAATAAAATAGTGCTGTTTTATAACTTTATAATGTGATAAAAATGCTCTTAATTCAAAAGCATTTTTATGTCGAAAATACCAAAAAAACATCAATTTATAGATTTATCGGATTATGGGAGACCAATTGCTAAGATTATTGCAAACACCTTAAAAAATACCTCTTTTACTCCTATTCATGTAACTATTGCCTTTGTAGTTTCTGGTTTTATCGGTGTTTTTTGCATTGTAAAAGGTTATTATTGGTTAGCTGCCTTTTTCTTTATTTTAAAATCTATTTTAGATGCTGCAGATGGCGAGCTTGCCAGAATAAAAGAAACGCCTTCTTACACAGGCAGGTTTTTAGATTCTGTTTCCGATATTATTTTAAACTTTATTATTTTTATTACACTTTGGCAATTGACAGAAATTAGTATTTGGTGGACTTTACTCGCTTTTTTCGGAATTCAATTACAAGGAACTTTGTACAATTACTATTATGTAATTTTAAGAAATCGTTTCGAAGGCGATACCACAAGTAGAATTTTTGAAAACTCCACCCCTATTGCTTTAACAGGAGAAAAGCAAAAACATGTAAATACGCTCTACTTTATTTACAAAGCTTTATATGGTATTTTTGATGAAATAATTTATGCTTTAGACAGAAATGCACCAAAAGGAAAACCATTTCCTAATTGGTTAATGTCTTTGGTTTCTACTTTTGGTTTAGGTTTTCAATTATTAATAATTAGTCTCTTTTTGGTTTTAGGCATAAAAGAAATTATTATTCCTTTTTTTATTGCATATTCTGGAATGATTTTCGTTTTTATATTGATAAGGAAAGTGTTTTATTAATACACATATTCTGTCTTCTTTAACCTACTTAAAACAATAAAAGAAGCAACAAAAAATAATGCCAAAGAAAGCACACTCCATTGCATAGATTCTGTTAAATAAATTAAGAATCCAAACACAAAAGTTCCTAAAACAATCGCTATTTTTTCAGTTACATCGTAAAAACTAAAAAAGGTAGCATTGTCATACGTTTTTGGTAATAATTTAGAATATGTAGATCTTGTAAGCGATTGTATTGCGCCTAAAACCAAACCTAAAAGACCTCCTAAACAGTAAAAATAAATATCTACATTAGGTAAGTTTTTTTCTAATAGAAAAGCACTAAAACAAACTAAAATCCAAATTATTAAAGTTATTTTTAATGCTTTAATATTTCCATATTTTTCAGAAATATTGGTGAAAATTTTCGCTCCTAAAATTGCCACAATTTGTATTAGTAAAACAGTTATAATTAAATTCATGGTATCTAAACCTAACTCCGACTTTCCAAAAATTGTAGCTAATAAAATAATGGTTTGTACTCCAACACTTAGTAAGAAAAAAGCGACTAAAAAATTTCTTAATGTTGGGTAGTTTTTTAATTCAATCCATACTTTTTTTAACTCCTTAAAACCTTTCCAGATGTAATCTTTCTCTGGCTTTCTATTGTGCACATTGTTAGGTAATTTTTTAAAAGTAATTTGTGCAAAACCAATCCACCAAAGTCCCACCATTACAAAAGAATAACGCATCATGGTTAGTTTTATAGCATCATCTGATTGAGACATAATCATCGCTAAACTTATTATTAGTAATATTACAGAACCCACATAGCCATAAATAAAACCCTTTGCACTTGCTTTATCTTGTTGATGTGGATGTGCAACTTCAGGCAAATAAGAATTGTAAAAAACGATACTCGACCAAAAACCAACACTTGCCAAAACTGTACAAATAATTCCTACCCAAGCAGTCGTTAAATCTTTAAAAAAAAACATACTCATTACAGAGAGACCTCCCAACCAACAGAAAAACTTCATAAACTTTAGTTTATTTCCTGTATAATCTGCAATTGCAGATAAAATTGGCGACATAAATGCAACTATTAAAAAGGAAAAAGACAAAGCATAACTGTATAAAGTGTCTGGATAATCCCATTTCATTCCTAATAAATAAACTGTTTTTCCGTCTGTAATTGCACTGTAAAACAATGGAAAAACTGCTGTACTAATTACTAAAGAATATACTGAATTCGCCCAATCGTAAAATGCCCAAGCGTTTATTAATTTTTTATCTCCTATTTTTAGTTTCATAATTATCTAAAAAAATGCCGTTCAAATATTCTTTTTTTTTGAACGGCATACAATATAGTAAAAGTTTTCTTCTATTGCCTTATAGTAGCGTTTCCAGTTCTATTAAATTTTTCTGCATACTTTTTAGCAGTTGGTAAATATGTTCTTAAATCTCTAATTCTTGAAGCATTTGTTGGATGTGTGCTTAAAATTTCTAGACCTTGCTTTCCTCCTTTTCTATGGCTCATTCGTACCCAAACTTCTGCAGCTTCAGCACCATTATAGCCAGCCATAATCATAAAAACCAAACCTAATCTATCTGCTTCTTGCTCGTGAGTTCTACTAAATTTTAACATTCCTAAACCAGAACCAATACCAAAGGCTGTATTCCAAATTTGTTGAGACTGTTTACTTTTTCCAGAAGTTCCTAAAGCAACTGCCAAACCTCCTATTTGTTGCAATTGTCCTTGAGACATTCTTTCTTGACCATGTTTTGCAAACGCGTGTGCAATCTCATGCCCCATTACTGCTGCAACACCATCTTCATTTGCGCAAATTGGCATGATACCTGTGTAAAAAACAACTTTTCCTCCAGGCATACACCAAGCATTTACTGTTTTATCTTCAATTAAATTAAATTCCCACCTATAAGAATTTGCTTCTTCCACCATATTATTTGCACGCATAAAACGATCTACAGCTGCAGAAATATTTTTACCAACGGTTTTTACTTGATTGGTCATTTCGCGATTATTAGATATTTTATTTTCTTCTAAAAATCCTTTATACTTTGCAAAACTGGCAGGTAAAACTTGCGAATCACTTACAAAATTAATTCTATTTCTTCCAGTAATTGGTACTTTAGAACATTCTGTAAGTAAAAAAACAGTTAATAATAGAATTGCTATTTTTTTCATTTCTGTATGTTTTTAGTTTTTAACAATGGCAATTTATTCATTTTATACTAAAAAAATGAACTCTATACGAAATTAAAATATCTTATTTGAAAAAAAACTATGAATATTTATGATTAAATTTGTTAGTTTTCAATAAAAAAACGTCTTATTTTATGAGGTTTGTTTAGATTATTCTTATAAAACCTAAATTTTAAAATTAAAAATATATTATGAAAAAAATACTTGGTTTATTATTAATAACATTATTTATAGGCTGCTCTAGCAACGCACAATCTGCCAAAAAAAATAAAAAAAATTACAAAATTTCTAAAACTGAAGCCGAATGGAAAAAACAACTTTCGGAACAAGAATTTTACGTTTTAAGACAAGCAGGAACAGAAAGAGCATTTACAAGTCCATTAAACAAAGAATATAGAAAGGGAACTTTTGTTTGTGCTGCGTGTAATACACCTCTATATAAATCCGAGCATAAATTCGATTCTGGAACTGGATGGCCTTCTTTTGACAGAGCTATAAAAGGAAATGTAGAATTAGACGTAGATTATAAAATAGGCTATGCAAGAACGGAATTAAAATGTAATACTTGTGGTGGACATTTAGGGCATTCTTTTGATGATGGCCCAGAAAATACAACAGGAAAACGACACTGTATAAATGGAGTCGCTTTAAAGTTTATACCTGAAAATAAATAGAGATTTTAAGATATAAATTTCTACAAATTTAGATGATTTTTCTAAATTATTTTATGAGGTAAATTTTAATTAAAAAAGAGTTAACGTTTTCAAGTCTTTTTTTGCGAAATAAACGATATTTTATCTTTTTTTAAATCTTATTTTTTCTTTGAAATAGTTATTATCGGCTCTATGTTGATTTGAGTGGGTAAATTAAAAAATCTTAAGTTTTCTATAAAAAATGTATCCTTTTTATTTGAAATTAAATTCATTTTGTTTTTTAACTACTTATAAATCAATTTTTATTACATTTAAAATGTAATACAACTGAAAATGAATAAAGACGCTATTGTAGATTTATTGGAAGAAAAACATAGTAATTTGTTAGAATGGCTAAACAAACAACCGGAAGAGCTTTGGGAAAAAGGTCCTGAAGGAAAATGGACGACAGCCCAACAAGTACAACATTTAGTAGATAGTTTGCAACTATTAAATAATGTTTTAAGTTACCCTCGTTTTTTTCTAAAACATAAATTTGGCACTTGTAACAGAGAAACCAGAGATTATGATGCGATTGTAAAAAATTATCAAAAAAAGTTAATGAAAAACAAAGAAACAGCAGTTGCTTTTAATAAAAAATTGAAAAAACCATTATTAAAAAATAGAAAGAGGTTGCTAAATAGACTTCAAATTCAGCAAAAAAAATTACAATACAAAATACGAAAAATTAGTGATTTAAATTTAGATACTTTGGTAATTCCACATCCATTAATGGGAAAAATGACCATTCGTGAAATTATTATGTGGACAGCTCATCACACAGAACATCACACAAACATTTTAAAAGAAAAATACTAAGAAATGTTGTTTTAGAATGAAAAATATTATTGCAAAACCACACCTTTTCTTCTTTGGGCTTACAATTTCTTTTTTTATTTTAGGTTTTTTAAATAGAGAAATTACTATCGATATTAACATTTATGCTACTTACTATGTAACAACAATCGATTTTTGGTTTTACATCTCTGCTGTTTTTTTCTTTTTAATAGGTTTTAATTATTTCTCTTTGGCTTGGGCAGAAAAAACACCCAAAAAATGGTTAACGATTACTCATATTTCTCTACAAACAATCTCCCTATTATTATTGTTAACCAAACAAAATTGGAATTGGATTGGAAAAGAAAATCTACAAGAACTCCCTATTTTTAATAATAATGCACAATTAATAATAGCAATTTCAATAAGTATCTTTATTTTTTCTGTATTTATTCATTTAGTAAACTTCTTTACAAGCCTATTTTTAAAGAAAACATGATAAAAACCTCCATTTTTCAACATAAAAATTCTTCTAAATTCCTATATTTGTGCTTCCAAAAAAAAGACACAAATTATGTTTAATAATTTAAGCGATAAATTAGATAAAGCCTTACACACCTTAAAAGGGCATGGTAAAATTACAGAAGTTAATGTTGCAGAAACACTAAAAGAAGTTCGAAGAGCCTTATTAGATGCCGATGTAAATTTTAAAATTGCCAAGGATTTTACCAAAAGAGTACAAACCAAAGCTTTAGGCCAAGATGTATTAACTACATTAAATCCTGGACAATTAATGGTTAAGTTGGTTAAAGACGAACTAACCAAATTAATGGGGGGCGAAACTGTTGGTATTAATTTAGGAGGTTCGCCAACGGTAATTTTAATGTCTGGTTTACAAGGTTCTGGTAAAACTACTTTTTCTGGAAAATTGGCAAACTTCTTAAAAACTAAAAAAACAAAACAAGTTCTTTTAGTAGGTTGTGATGTTTACAGACCAGCCGCAATAAACCAATTACAAGTTGTTGGAGAACAAATTGGTGTAGAAGTGTATGCAGAAGTTGGCAATAATAATCCTGTAGAAATCTCTAAAAACGCTATTGCCCACGCAAAAGCCAATGGAAAAAATGTGGTGATTATTGATACTGCAGGACGTTTAGCTGTTGATGAAGAAATGATGACAGAGATTTCGAACATTCACAAAGCAATTGAGCCACAAGAAACACTATTTGTTGTAGATTCTATGACTGGGCAAGATGCTGTAAATACAGCCAAAGCTTTTAACGATATTTTAAATTTTGATGGAGTTATACTTACAAAATTAGATGGAGATACACGTGGTGGAGCTGCATTATCTATAAAATCTGTCGTAGACAAACCAATTAAATTTATTGGTACTGGAGAGAAAATGGATGCGATAGATATCTTTCACCCAGATAGAATGGCAGACAGAATCCTAGGAATGGGAGATGTTATTTCTTTGGTGGAAAGAGCACAAGACCAATATGATGAGGAGGAAGCAAGAAAACTACAAAAGAAAATTGCTAAAAATCAGTTTGGTTTTGACGATTTCTTAAACCAAATTCAGCAAATAAAAAAAATGGGAAGCATGAAAGACCTTATGGGCATGATTCCTGGAGCTGGAAAAGCGTTAAAAGATGTAGATATCGATGATGATGCTTTTAAAGGAATTGAAGCTATTATTCATTCGATGACTCCTTCTGAAAGAAGCACACCATCCACTATAAATTCAAGCAGAAAAAAGAGAATTGCCAAAGGTTCTGGAACCTCTATCCAAGAAGTAAACCAGTTAATGAAACAATTCAACCAAATGAGTAAAATGATGAAGATGATGCAAGGTGGTGGAGGTAAAAAGATGATGCAAATGATGAAAGGAATGAAGTAAGTTTTAGTAGGCAGTATTCAGTTGGCTGTTTTCAGTTGGCAGTTGCAGTCTCTTTTTAAATTTTAAAACTAAAAAAATAGCCAATATTAATATAGTATGACAATTTTAGACGGTAAAAAAACAGCAGCAGATATTAAAGAAGAATTGGCTTTAGAAGTCGCTGAACTTCGAAATAGAGATAAAAAAATTCCTCATTTAGCCGCTATAATTGTTGGTAATGATGGTGCAAGTTTAACGTATGTAAATGCAAAAGTAAAAGCTTGTGAACGTGTGGGTTTCGAATCTACTTTAATAAGATTACCAGAAGATACAACAGAAGAAGATTTATTAAACGAAATTAATATCTTAAATGTCGATACAGATATCGATGGTTTTATAGTACAGCTTCCATTACCAAGACATATAGACGAACAAAAAATATTAATGGCTGTAGATCCTGATAAAGATGTGGATGGGTTTCACCCAACAAATGTTGGAAAAATGGCATTAAACCTACCTACTTTTATTTCTGCAACACCTTTTGGTATTTTAGAATTGTTAGATAGATATAATGTGGAAACTTCTGGAAAGCATGTTGTTGTTTTAGGAAGAAGCCATATTGTAGGAAGTCCAATGAGTATTTTACTTTCACAAAAAAGAAAAGTAGGAAATGCTACTGTTACCATGTGTCATAGTAGAACTAAAAACCTAAAAAACATTACTTTACAAGCAGATATTATTGTAGCAGCAATTGGTATTCCAGAATTTTTAAAAGCAGATATGGTTAAAGAAGATGTTACTGTTATTGATGTAGGTATTACAAGAATGGCAGACTCTTCTAAGAAAAATGGTTTTAGATTAGTAGGAGATGTTGCTTTTAAAGAAGTCTCTGAAAAAGCAAGTTTTATTACTCCTGTTCCTGGAGGAGTTGGACCAATGACAATTGCTATGTTGCTAAAAAATACTTTGTTGGCTTGTGAGAGAAGATCTTAAAAAATAATTAATGAATAATATATCAAAATTTGAAAAAATTGGAGCTAAAACAGCCTTGTTAATTGGAGCATCAATTGGTTTAGTTTTTTTATACTATGTTATCTATTTCTCTTTATTTCCAATGCTCGATTTTGGTATTGCAACTATTAACGGAAATATATTTTGGAATCTATTAATTTCTTTAGGTCTTATTCCATTTACTTTCATATTACTTTTATGGAAAGGAGGTAGAAAAATAACTCACTATATTTCTAATGGATTTTCAGAAATAAAATCTAGTTTTTTCTTTACACTTTTTATAAATATTAGGTTATTTTCATTAATTGGTTTTATATTTATATTTGGAACTCTAATAAAAACTTGGAAAGATGAAAATGTTTTAGGTGTTTTTACGAGTTTACTTATTAGTTTAAGCTTAACAACAATATTTTTCTTAATTTCAACGCTCTTTACAGTATTTACAATTGGACTTTTAATTGTAAATATTACACATAAAAGAATTTTAAAAATCACTTAATTAAAAGTATTAAACCTATAGCTATTATGACAAAGAATAGAATTGTTAGGAATTTCTACGAGTACATTCAAATATTTTTTGGCATTATGCTCGCCAGTATTGGTTTAATTTCTATTACCTAACGAATTTTTAGGTGGTGGTTACAGGAATTGCAATTCTTGTAAAAATACAAGTAGATATTAGCATGTCTATTTATACATTCCATTATTTATAACTACAATTTGCAAGATTACTTTTCTTTCGTCATTCATACTCAAAAGAAAATAATTTAAATAATTGATAATAAAACAGCAACACATCTAACTCACGTTATAAAGTAGATTCTTCAGAAACTTGTTGTTGTCCAAATTCTTTTCTATAAATTCTAACAATTACTAAAAATAAACTAATTAGTAAAGGACCAAAAATAAGACCAATAAAACCAAACAAAGGAACTCCTACAATTACTCCAATTAATGTAATTAATGGATGTACATTGTCTAATTTTCTTAGTAAAAACAATCTTATAATATTATCTGTAGAACCAACTACTACTAAACCGTAAATTAAAATTCCCCAAGCAGAAAATTCATTTCCAGAAGCCATTGTTAAAATAAATACAGGTATTATACCTATTAAGGTTCCAATAAACGGAATCATAGAACCTACTGTTACGATAGTAAACCAAAAGAAAGGCTCTTTTATTCCAAATATTAAAAAACCAATTAATGCAATAATACCCTGTGCAACTGCTACTAAAGGAATTCCTAATGCATTCGAACGGACCATTGCTTGCGATTCTTTGCCAATTATTTTTAAATTCTTCTCGCTAATTGGTATGTATTGGTACAAAGAATCTCTTAATTGAGATCTATTGGTAAACATATAATACAATAAGAAATACATAATTCCTACAGAAATAAAAATATTAAAGGTACTACCTGCAACACCTTCTAAATTATTCGTTATAAAACTAGAAACTTCCGAAACGTTTATCTTAGAGCCTAAATCGTATCCAAATTTGTCTTCAATTTTACCAAATTGGTCTTTAATAACCTGCATTACTTGTTCGGAATTACTTACAGCATCGCCTATTTTATTCCCCAACATTAAAACAATTCCTGTTACTGGTAATAAAATACAAACAAAGGAAACAACCATTAAAAAAGCAGCTGCCAAATCTGGATGCCACTTTTTTCGAACCAAATAAATCATCCATTTTCTTAATAGTACATAAATAGTGATGGCTCCTAAAACCCCAGATAAGTAGGGCATCATTTCTCTAAAAATGAGAATTCCAATAAATAAAATTAATAACAAAACAAAAACTTGTCTTATTATTTTGGGAGCGATGGTATTTGACATAAATTTTTTTGTTGCAATTTATTAAAAATAGTCTTTTAAAATGAATACAATCCATTTTTATATGGACTTATATAAAAACAATAATTTTCTATCAATTAAATCCTGTCAATTGCGTTTAACCTTAGCGTGTTTATATATGGTTTGTTGCGTGTTTCAAGCAACTAATTTAGTAAAAATTTACCGACCAAGAAAGTTCGCGAGGACTTTCGCAAGTAGGCAAGAAGCAAGCAATAAATTATATACGGTGTTACCTGCAAGCTGAAAAGCCAACCGCACAGTCAAGCATATTTTATTTTTTTCGTGCCTCAAAAAACAAAAAGAGCTTGCCTTTTCCCACCACCACAATCCGAAAAATAATCTGAATTAAATCTTGAAATTCAAAAATGTTTTATATATTTGGACAATATTTGTCTAAAACAATTTTGACCAATGAAAACATTAGGCGACACTTTAAAATGTGCGAGAGAGGAAAAAAATTTGATACTGCGAAAAGTTGCAGCTGAAGTCGATATTGATCAATCTTTGATTAGCAAGTTCGAGAAAAACGAAAGAAAACCGACAATGGAACAAATCGTGAGACTTGCCAGTTTTTATGGACTTTCCGAAAGTGAATTAGTAATAAATTGGTACTCTGAAAAAATTGCGGACGAACTAAAATACACGGAATCTACTTCCGAAATATTAAAAGTAGCAGAAGAAAAAATTAACTATTATAAAGCTCAAGAAAATGGAAAATAAGAAAATGAAAGTTGCAGAATTATTTGCAGGAGTTGGAGGTTTTCGTCTTGGACTTGAAAAGAGTAATTATGAAGTTGTTTGGAGCAACCAATGGGAACCATCAACCAAAATGCAACACGCTTCTAAAGTTTATGAAGCTCGTTTTGGAGAAGAAAATCACTCAAACGAAGACATAAACGAAGTAGTAACAAGAAATGTTGAAGAAATCCCAGATCACGATTTATTGGTTGGTGGATTTCCTTGTCAAGATTATTCTGTTGCAACAACTTTACACAATTCAAAAGGATTAAAAGGTAAAAAAGGTGTTCTTTGGTGGTCAATTCACCAAATTTTAGAAAACAAAAAAAACAAGCCAAAATACTTGTTTTTAGAAAATGTTGATCGGCTTTTAAAATCGCCAGCAAAACAAAGAGGTCGTGATTTTGCTGTAATGCTTCAAAGCTTAAATGATTTAGGTTACGCAGTAGAATGGCGAGTTATAAATGCAGCTGAATATGGAATGCCACAAAGGAGAAGAAGAGTTTTCTTTATTGGCTATCATAAATCGACAGAAGTTTACAAAAGACTTCAAAAATCAAATAAAATAAATTGGCTAATAGAAGAAGGAACTATTGCAAACGCTTTTCCTGTTGCTAAAACAAATTCAATTCAAGAAGTAGAATTAAAAGGAGATTTAGTAGAAATAACCAACAATTTTAATAAAAACGGAAAATTGTCGCCTTTTCAAAATACAGGTTTACTAATTAAAGGTAAAGTTTATACTACCAAAACAGAACCAAATTATGATGGAAAGAAAACCGTTTTAGCAGACGTATTGCAAAATGGAGAAGTTACACCTGAATTTTTCATTGATGAAAAAGATAAAGACAAATGGGAATATTTGAAAGGTGCAAAAACTATAGAACGGAAGTCGCCAGATGGTTTTGTTTATAAATATTCAGAAGGTGGAATGATTTATCCAGACGCTTTAGACAATGCTTCAAGAACAATTATAACAGGAGAAGGTGGAAAATCACCTTCAAGATTTAAACACGTAATTATTTCTAACAGAGGTTTGAGAAGATTAACACCAATAGAGTTGGAAAGGTTAAATATGTTTCCAGATAATCACACCAAATTGGAGGGAATTACAGATACAAAACGAGCGTTTTTTATGGGAAATGCTTTAGTTGTTGGAGTAATTGAGAAAATTGGAGAAGAACTTTATAAACAGATAAACCAATTTGAATATGCTTGATATAACTTCGGCTGATTCAATTATTGAATTTGCAAAACAACTTAAAAACCAAACTTTAAGACAAGCTTGTGGTTCAGAAATAGAAAAACACGGTTATAAAGGAAAAGGAAATTTTGGCCAAATATTAGAGAAGTTTTATTTCGGCTATGAACCAAATTCTGATGCAGAACCAGATTTTAAAGAAGCAGGAATTGAACTAAAATCAAGTCCATTAAAAACTTTAAAAAACGGAGATTTTCGATCAAAAGAAAGACTTGTTTTAAACATCATAAACTATTTAGAAGTTCATAAAGAAGAATTTGAGACTAGTACTTTTTGGAAGAAAAACGCACATTTACTTTTAGTGTTTTATTTACACGACAGAGATTTAGATTTACTTGACTATTTAATAAAGTTAGTTGACGGTTGGAAATATCCAAACGAAGATTTAAAAATCATCAAACAAGATTGGGAATTTATCAATCAAAAAATAAAAGATGGAAAAGCTCACGAATTATCAGAAGGAGATACATTTTATCTTGGAGCTTGTACAAAAGGTTCGACTGCTCTAAAATCATTTAGAAATCAACCATTTAGTGAAGAACAAGCAAAACAAAGAGCATATTCTTTAAAACAAGGTTATGTAAATCACATAATTGCTAATATTGCTCAAGAAGAAACTGCTGTTTATGGAAAAATCATAGAGCGACCTGAAATTTTAGACAAAGTACGTTCAATTGAAGAAATAGTAATTTTAAAATTTCATCCATTTTATGGCAAATCAGCAGAACAGATAGAAAAAGAATTGGGTTTAGAATTAAATCAAAACGCCAAAAGTTATTTTGCAAATCTTACAAATGCAATTCTTGGACTTAAACTCGGACAAAAAATTGAGGAATTTGAAAAATCCGATATTCAAGTAAAAACAATTAGACTTAAAGAAAATGATTTACCAAAAGAAGATATTTCGTTTCCAACATTTGAATATCAAGAACTTGTAGAAACCGATTGGGAAGATTCGGATTTTAAGAATATTTTAGAAAGTAAATTTTTCTTTGTGTTCTATCAGTTTGAGGGAGAAAATTTGATTTTAAGAAAGGTAAAGTTTTGGAATATGCCTCATTCCGATATTCTTACAGCCAAAAATGTTTGGGAAGAAATGGTAAAGACTGTTTCAAATGGAGAAATAGTAAAAGAAGTAACTGAAAAAGGTGTCAGAAAAACTTATTTTCCAAAAAAGACTGAAAACAAAGTGAGTCACGTTAGACCACACGCAAGAAATGCAGCAGACAAGTATGAATTACCAATTGCAGATAAATTGACAGGATTGACTGAATATACAAAGCATTGTTTTTGGCTAAACGCAAGTTATGTGAAAGAAGAAATATATCTGAAATAAGCCAACGCTAAAAGCCATACACATTTGCAATTCGCTACAGCCACCACACAAGCCAAAAATTGCAAAAGAGTATGTCTTTGCCAACGCTAGCAAGTTTGCGGAAAGAAAAGCCAGCAGGTAACAACGTGTATAAAACATAGCTATTATAGGCTTCCCGAGAGGTTTTTGTATATTTACAAAGTACGCCAAATTTTTTATTTGGTTATATTTATAAAAGAAAATTAAACATAAAAATAAAAAATTGGGCTCGTGCTAAATCCGAAAAGTTAGTGTCTATTTACACGCTACGTTTCATACACAAGACCGTTACCTGTAGGCTTTTCTATTTTTCCTAATTAGATAAATTCCATAAATTATAAATATAGATGAAAATGTTAAGCTTAATAATACTTCATTTAATTCTTTAGAAATTATTCCAAACCAAATCGAAATAATAATTCCAAATATTAAAAAGGCACATTCAGAAAATAGGTTATTTTTAAAAATGCAGCTAAAATTGCGGGCATAATTATTTAAATTCTACCCTCAATTTTTGTTTTAAAGCTGTTTTAAGGGTTCAGTTTCTTAAAAATTTCCCAACAAGACATACCTCTCCCATAAAACTATATTCAATGCTTCAAATTTAGGCTACTTGTTGTGCTGTTTTAGCTATTTTTCTTCGGCCAATTTCAAGAGCATTCCCTGTGTGTATTCCAAAGAATATCCATAGAATTTCATTCTTTTTAGTTTTGGCTTTTATTTTTCGTAAGTGATAATATTCTTTATCCTTTCCAAAAGAACCTTCTAATCTTGTAGCTCTTTCTTTTGCGATAATAGCTCTAAGTTGCTTTTTTTCTTTATGATTTTTCGGCTTTTTTCCCTTGGGGATAAAGTCTGTTTCTATGTTCTTAGAACTACAGTGTTTTCTATTTTTATTGGCGGCATAAATTTTATCTGCTCCAGCTATTTTTACTTTTTTTCGAGTTAATCCTTGTGCTTTTTGGACTGTTTGAATAAAACGATTTCCTTCATGAAATGCATTAAAGTTAATATGTTCGATAAAGCTAATTCCATCAATTTGAACTTTGTTAACTTTTGCTCCAAATTCAACAGGTTTTAC